>NZ_SOGZ01000030.1:0-132058 GCF_004403145.1 Cryobacterium sp. TMT1-62
TTCCGCACCTGTGGGGTACGTTTGAATACATTACGGCCGACACACCAGGCCGTCAAAACCAGCAACCGCCCGGGCGTGTCACGCCCCAACGGGGCGGAAACACGGCTTCCGTGCAGCCGGGACGGCACCCTATTTCAGCACAGCGGCAGTGCCGCTCGGGGCAAGAGTCTCGGCCTCGTCGTTCTTCACTTCGGCGGAAACCGAGTCATCCGCAACGGGGTGGGCGGCGCCCCTGTCCCCGCGGTACTTCCACAGGCCGATGCCGACCACGACGCCCGCAAGCAGGAGGGACATCAGGAGTTCCATGCGGGTGCGTTCGAGAATGGCCATGCCCGCGAGCAGTGCAACGATGGCGCCGATAGCCAGCCAGGTCAGGTAGGGGAAGGCCCACATCTTCAGGCTCAGGCGACTGGCGGCATCCGTGCCCATGCGCCGTCGCAGGATCAGCTGCGACACGGCGATGACGAGCCAGACGAGAAGCGCGATCGCGCCAGAGGTGTTGACGAGGAGAAGGAAGACCGTGTCGGGCGCGATGTAGTTCAGACCCACCGTGATGAACCCGACGACGGTGGAAGACAAGACGGCGGCGCGCGGCACGCCGCGGACGGAGATTTTCGACCACGCCGGGGGTGCGTCCCCGCGTTCCGACAGGGAGAAAAGCATGCGGCTCGCGGTGTAGAGACCCGAGTTCAGGCAGGAGAGCACACTGGTAAGCACGATGATGTCCATGATCGTGCCGGCCCCGGGGATTCCGTAGAGCTCGATCACAGCGACATAGGGACTCTTGGCCACGGAAGCGCTGTTCCACGGAAGCAGCGTGACGACGACGGCGATGGATCCGATGTAAAAGACGAGGATGCGCCAGACGGTGGATTTGACAGCCTTCTTGACCGCGTCGACCGGGTTCTCGGACTCGCCGGCAGCGATCGTGGCGATTTCGGCGCCGAAGAACGAGAAAACGACCACGAGCACGCCGCCGAGGACGGCGCCGCTACCGCTGGGGAAGAACCCACCGTTGCCGGTGAGGTTGCTCAGGCCGGGGGCCGCGACCCCGGGCATCAACCCGAGGATGGCCACGACGCCGAGCAGCAGGAAGACGGCGATGGCCGCCACCTTGATCGACGCGAACCAGAACTCGAATTCACCGAACATTTTCACGGAGGCGACATTGGTGCCCGTGAGGAGCACCATCAGAAGGAGTGCCCAGACCCACTGGTCGACCTCCGGCACCCAGCGGTGCACGATGGCGGCGCCGGCCGTGGCCTCGATGCCGAGGACGATGATCCAGAACCAGGCGTACAACCAGCCGATGCTCAGCCCCGCCCAGCGACCGAGGGCTTTGTCGGCGTAGGTAGAGAACGAACCGGTTTCTGGATGCGCCGCCGCCATTTCGCCCAGCATCCGCATGACCAGGATAACAAGCAGTCCCGCGGCCGAGTAGGCCACGAGGATGCCCGGCCCGGCCTGCTGGATGGCAGCTCCGGACCCGACGAAAAGGCCGGCTCCGATCACGCCGGCGATTGCGATCATCGAGAGGTGTCGCGGTTTCAGGGACTTGGACAGCTGCTGGCCTCCCCCGCCCTTTTTTGCGGCAGTGCGGTCTGTGTCTGTCTCGTTGGCCATGTCACTCCAGTTTCAGTGGGATGCTGCCACCCCGACGGTGGGGCCGACTGCTATCCATTGGTGCTTCGTGAGTCAGCGTATGACCGGCGATTACCGGCGCCGAAATCAACCCGCGGGTGGAAACGTGCTTGTAACGTGCGATTAATCGGCGGGCATGAGTGCGAGGACTTCGTCGCGGATGCGCACCATCACCTCAGGGGTCCCGGCCTCCACGGTGAGTCGCAGCTCGGGCCGCACCTGCTTCTGTTGCTGCTGCGGCGCTCGCTCCGGCTCGGTGCGCGATGGGCGCACGTTAAACCACCAGAACGGTTCGTCGACGCTCGTGAGGCCGATGACCGTAAGGCCGTCGATCTCCTCGAAGTCGGCGGAACCCGTGTAGGCGTCGACGACGCGCGCGTAGACCCCGGGCAGGTCGTCGACGGCCATGCTGATCTCGCCGGAATGGGCGTAGGGCATGGCATCCGCCGCCAGCGCCGACAACGGGCGGGGCTGGAATCCGAGCTCCGCCAGAACGTGCAGGGCCGCGAGCAGACCGCTGTCGGCGCACCAGAACTGCGGGAAGTAGTAGTCGCCGGAGTACCCGAACCCGAACACTGCCCCGGTGGCCCGCAACTCGGCCCGCATCAGGGATCCGCCGACCGAGGTGGGGACCGCGGCCGCACCGGCCGCCTCGATCGTCTCCGCCACGAAGCGGGAGACGTTGAGGTCGTGCAGAACCACCACATCCCGGCCAGGGTCCTCAATCCGCGCGCTCGCGATGGCGCGCCGGGCGAGCACGGCGCCGATCGCGGACGAGGGCACGACGCACCCGGTCTCGTCGACCACCACGCAGCGGCCGCCGTCGGCGTCGAAGCCGAGCCCGAGGTCGGCCTCGTGCTGGATCACGGCATTCCGCAGATCGGTGAGGGTGGCCGGGTCGGCAGGGTCGATGGTGTGCGGCGGGAGGTCCGGGCCCTGATCGAAGAAGAGCGGGACGATGGTGAGGGCTGCTGCGCGCGGTGTTTCGGCGGGGTCCGCCGCCGCGGAGGCGCCGCCGGCCGGGTCTCCGGCAGCTTCGCGGACATCGTCGCCGAAAACGTAGGGCACCGTGACGGCGGCGGCGCCGCGGCCGGCGTCGACCACGACGGTGAGCGGGCGGATGCCGGTGAGCCCGACGAGCGCGCGCAGCCCGGCCGCGTAGTCGGGCAGCAGGTCGAACTCGCGGCGGCGGCCGGGTGTCGCCACCGGGGCCGGCCCGGCGGCCAGATAGCCGACGGCGCGGTCACGAATGGCGCCGAGACCGTGGTCGTGCCCGATCTCTTGGGCACCCGCCCGAAGCATGGTGAGCGAGGAGGCGGTGATCCGGGCGGCCGGGGCGTTTCGGGCTCCCGAGCCGAATCGAATTTCGTCGGTGGAGCACACGCCGAGGTCGACGACGGTGGCCCCTCGGGCTTCCGCACCCCGGGTGAAGGCGGCCACGAGCTCGCCCGCCTCGCCCCGGTCGTGACCGAGGAGTACCTCGCGGCTCTGCGCACCGACTTCGTCGACGAAGGCAGCGGCAAGGGCAGCCACCAACTGCGCGGTCAACGGTGCGGCAGTCGTGCCGCACACCTCGCCCGAGCCGACGACGGCGCCCAGGCAGGCGGCGGCATCCGTCTGGTCCGTCATTCCGCGGATCCCGACTCGGCGTCCGGCCCGGCGGCCGGCTGTGCGTCCGGCCCGTCGGCCGGCTCGGTCGCCGGCCCGTCGGTGCGGAGGCGCACCAGCTGCCAGCCCTGCGGGGCTGCGGTCAGCCGGGCGTGCCGGGCGCAGAGGTCGAAGGTGTGCGGCTCGCGCTGCACGGCAAGCGGACCGAGGACGGCCATCGCGTCGGCATAGTCGAAAGTGAGAGTCGCGGCGGATTCCTCCGAGCAGGCGACACGGGAGCAGGGCCGGAATGACATTGGCTACAGGATACCCGTCAACGGGTCGAACTAGGATGAGGGCATGTCTCGAGTTCGCCGTTCCGCCGTGTCGACGCCGGCCCCCGTTCAGCGCGGGCGAGGTCGGGACCGGCACGGCCGGGGCATCCGCAGCTCGGCGACCGGGCCTTATTTGCCGCCTCTGCAGACGCGCATCGACAACTTCGATATGACCGTGGCGTCAACCGTTGACTACCTCCGCTCGGTCTGGCCGGAGCAGCTGGGTGATGTGAGGTTCGTGGTTGCGGCCGGTCCTTCCTCGGTGCTGCCGGCCATCGGAGTGGAGCGCTGGGCCGTGAACGCCGCGGAGCGTCGCGTGGTCTTCTACCGTTTGCCGATCCAGCGCCTGACGCGGCTGCATCGGAACGACGACCTGCACCGGCGGATGGTGATCGAGAGCTGCGTGTTCCGCGCGATCGCCGAGCTGCTCGGCAAGGACCCGTGGGACCTGGCGCCGGATCGGTTCCGGCACTTCTAGGGTTCCGCTCGCGTCTTTTGCTGGCGGCGGCCGGGGTGCGCTCGGTCGCTTTTTTGTGCCCGGATCCCCGTAATTACGGAGCTTGTGGCCGAAGTTTGCCCCAATTTGAACTAATTCCAAACCGTTTGACGGAGGGGACCGAACCTCATTCAGCACCAAGAACCGCTGAATCCCAACCACAGACCCTAAGGATTTTCTCATGCGCTCATTCACCAAGACCACGCTCAGCCTCGCCACCGCGGGCCTCCTCATCGCCGGCCTCTCCGCCTGCTCGACCACAGCCGATGCGACCGCCCCGGCCGAGAATTCCTCCTCCTCTTCCTCCCCTTCCTCCGAGGGAGCAACCCCCAAGGCCCTCGCTTCGATCCCCGCATTGTCGGGCGTCGACACGTCCGTTCTCCTCGACGCCGACTTCGCTGCGGCGCTGACCAGCCTCGGCCTCACCCCCGGCACCGTGGGCACCGCCACCCTGACCGACGGCAGCCTGCACTTCCCGATCACCGGTGGAAACGTGGACTACTACGACCCCGAAGAGGACTACCGGCCCTTCGTCCAGGGCTCCATCGAGCACGAGGGCTCCGGCTTCTCACTGACCGCCGGCGAGACCACGGTCGAATTGACCAACTTCACGATCGACCCGGGCACCAGCAAGCTGTTCGGTGACGTGAGCGTCAACGGAGAGTCAGCCGCCACCCAGGTCCTCCTCTTCAACCTCTACGGCGGGACCCTGAAGCCGCTCCAGATGGACGGCGATAACGCCATCCTCGAGGGCACCACCGTGCACATCTCGGCTGAGGCCGCCGGCCTGCTCAACGACACGTTCATGACGGATGCTGTCGCTGACCAGCTCCTGGTCGGCATCGCGAAGATCACGGTCGCCACCAAGTAACACCGCTTATCAGGAAGGGCCCGCTGCGCAGATGCGCAGCGGGCCCTTCCTTGTGTTGCTCGCGGTGGTCGAGACGCTGACCCGGCGGCCCGGCGGCCCGGCGGCCCGGCGGCCCGGCGGCCCGATTCTGCCGCCCGGTTCTGCCGCCCGCCCGGGGCATCCGGGGCGGCCGCGGTCGCTAACTTTGGGGATTTTCGCAACACGCCGCACACCCAGGCGCCACAACCGGCATTTCGCGAAAATCTCCGCGTTTACGTCACACGGCGGATGGGAGGTGAGGGCCGTGTGACCGATGCCAGCGGCGGTCAGTTCAACGGATTGCGCCGTGGCCCCTCTTCTCCTTCACAATATGGGCGTCATCGGGTTTTCCACAGAGCGATGACTGGTGCCGATCTGGGGCATGGAATGTCAGTGGATACCCGTAGCGTCTCCCTCATGAAGCCCACTTATAGCGAGAAGTTCGAGGCCCGGGGCGACACTTCGAGGCGATTCAGGCGACGCAGGCGGAGTCCGCCCGAGTCGACGCCCGATTCGCCGCGCAGGTCAATGGAGCCCGCCGGTATTCCGAGATCACGGCCCGGAACGCGACTCGGGGGAGCTCCGTGCACCTGCCCGACGGGACGCTGAAGAAGACGTCACCGACCGGGCGCGCCCTCCTCAGCGAACCAGCCACGATCATCCGCCCGGCGGGGCATCCGGCGGAGAAGGAGGAGAAGGCGGAAGAGTAGAAGGTGAAGAAGGCGCGGGAGCCGGATTCGGACGTGCCGGCGCCGTTCTGATCGGGCGGAACAGGCGTCGTGCCACCTCGGGGCGGGCGCGGTGGATCGACACGACGACGATGACGACGATAGCCGTGGCGATGGCCACCCGGGTAAGCGGAATCGACGGGACCAGCAAGCGGAGGGTGAGGGCCATCGGCACCAGAAGCCATTCCCAGCGGCCGCTGAGGGCGATGAACGGCAGCAGCAGCAGGGCATACCAGGAGTACCGCGGGCTCAGAATGAGCAGCGCACTGCCGATCATGACAAGTTGGCCCAGCCAGGGCTGGTCGGGGTCCGTCTTCCAGATCACGAGCACGGCGATGACGAAAAGCAGCACACCGGCAACGATGACGGCCGAGCCGCCCGGGGCGACCAGCGAGAGCAGGGCGAAGCGGGTGCCGTCCTCATACCCTTCCTCGGAGAGGTAGCCGGGCAGATAGCCGAGCACCCCGATACCGGTGGTCAGCACATACGGCACGTACAGCAGCAGGAAGGTGGCCACGGCGGCCACGGCGACCTTCCACCCCTGGCGCCGCAGCATGGCAGGGGCCGCGAGCACGGGAATCAGCTTGGTCGCGATCGCCGCGCCGAGCGCGATCCCACCGCTCCAATAGCGCCGGCCGGTGACCAGGAACACCGCGCTCAACGTGAAGACGACGCCGAGCATGTCGATGTGGGAATTCGTGACCGCTTCCGTGGCCACGAGCGGACACCAGGCCCAAAGCGCGGCGAACCGCTGGTCGATGCCGCGGCGGCGCATCCCGACCAGCAGCATCACCGTGGTGCCGACGCTGAGCAGGAGGCCCGTCAGTTGCAGGGGCCAGTACTCCGCATTCGGCCCGGTGACCGCCCGGACGCCGGCGAAGAAGATCTCGGCGGCCGGCGGATAGATCGTGGGCACTCCGGTGCGGTTCAGTGCCGAACAGAGAATCTCGTCGGACTCGCTTTTCAGCGCCGTCTGGATGCGTTCGCCGACGCACACGAGATCGCCGGCCGCGGTCAGCTCCGGAGCCGGAAACAACCAGTCGGGGCGCAGGGCGTCGAGCCGATCGTCGGCCGGCGTGTAGGCATACGGCGAAATGCCCGCGGTGGCGACGATGCCGTCCCAGGCGTAGCGCGCGGAGTCCGTGCTCGTGTTCGGCGGACCGACCATGGCCGCGGCCCCGATCCCGACCGAACCCGCCAGGATCAGCACGACCACGGCCCGGCCCCGCACCCCGCGCAGCAGGACCACGGCGAGCGCGAAAAGCAGCCACAGCCCGCTGGTGCAGATGACCAGAGGCACCGTGTCGCGTCCCGGCTTGAACAGGTCATACGCGAGCACGCTGAAGGCCGTCAGGGCCGCACTGGCGGCAAGGAGGAGGGAGACAACGGCGATACGCACCCTGCCATCCTGACGGAACCCGGGCATTCGGGCCCAACCGTCCCGGTGCGCGTCACCGGACCGTAAGGATTGCGCCGCCTCTCCGGGCACCCCGGATGATGCAATGGAACCATGAGACGAATGATGTACGAGGCCCAGCGCGCGCTGGCCTCCCCGGTGCGCAATCCCCGGCTGGCGGTCGTGACCGGCCGGCTGCTCGGCGCCGCGTTCATCGTCTGCTTCGGCACCGGCCTGTACAGCCATTTCCTGCAGGAGCCGCTGCCGTGGATGCGGTTCCCGACCCGGCCCGCGTCGCTCTACCAGATCACCCAGGGCACGCACATCGTGGCCGGCATCGCATGCTTCCCGCTGCTGCTGGCCAAGCTCTACATCGTCTTCCCCGACCTGTTCCAGTGGCCGCCGGTGAAATCGTTCCTACACCTGCTCGAACGCGCGTCGATCGCCCTCTTCGTGGGCGCATCCCTGGTGCAGATCACCATCGGCCTGATCAACACCTACCAGTGGTACCCGTGGCCCTTTCCCTTCCGCGAGGTGCACTACGCCCTCGGCTGGGTGTTGGTGGGACTGCTGGTACTGCACATCGGCATCAAGCTGCCGATCATCACACGGTTCTGGAACGGGCGCGCCGCTGCCGAGCACGAGGCAACGGATGCCGCGAGCGACGTTGAGTCACCGGCCGACGTCGAGGCGGTGCGGCTCTGGGGCAGCGGACGTCCGTCCGGTGTGACGGGCCGGTTGATCGCCTGGATCGACGCCACGCCCTCGTTCGTGAGCGAGACGAAGACCGTGAGCGAGACGACGACCGTGAGTCGCCGGGGCTTCCTCACCACCGTCGGAATCGCCTGCGCCGCCGTGGTGGGGCTGACCGCCGGCCAGACCTTTGCGCCTCTGGACGCGGTGAACGTGTTCGGTCCGCGCAAGAAGGGCGTCGGCCCGCAGGGCCTCCCGGTGAACCGCACGGCCGAGGAGGCAAAGGTCACCGCGTCGGCCGTCGCCGCCGGCTGGGTGCTCACCCTCGCTGCCGGTGGCGTGGAGCGCAGCTTCAGCCGCGCCGAGCTCGAGGCCCTGCCGCAGACCGAGGTGGAACTGCCGATCGCCTGCGTCGAGGGCTGGAGCCAACTGGCGCTCTGGCGCGGGGTTCGCCTGTCGGAACTGGCCGACCTGGTCGGCGCCGACACCGGCGCATCCTTTCGCCTGATCAGTCTCGAAGAGCGCGGCAGCTTCAAGAAGACCGAGATGGGACCGGAATACGTGCGGGACCCGCTGACCCTGGTGGCGCTCGAGCTGAACGGCGAGACGCTCGACCTGCAGCACGGTTACCCGGCACGCATGATCGCCCCGGGACGGCCCGGAGTGCTGCAAACCAAATGGCTGAGCCGGATCGAGGCGATCACCGCATGAACACCGCAGGTATGACAACAGCACGCGCGACCACCGCGCTCCCCCACGCCGGCGACCGACGGATGCGCGCAGCCCGCACCACGCTGATCCTGCTCGGCACGTCCGGGCTCCTCTTCGGCCTCTACGTTCTTTTCGACACAGTGCGGATCACCCGACTGCCCGGGGTGGCGCTCTGGATCGGCGCGGCGATCGTGCTGCACGACGCCGTGCTGGCCCCCCTGGTCTTCTTCTGCGGCCTTCTGCTGCGCCGCGCGGGGCGCCGCGTCACGGGCACGATCGTGCTGGTCGTGCAGGCCGCCATCGTGGTCGGCTCGATCATGACGCTGATCGTGGTGCCCGCGATCGTCGCCCGGTCGCTCACCTCGAACAATCCGAGCATCCTTCCGCTCGACTACGGTCGGAACCTCGCTCTGTTCTGGGTGGCCGTCGCCCTGGTCGCGACGGTCTGGTCGGTCGTGCTCTACGCTCGCAGCAGGCGCGCGAACCAGCGGCCGTCCAGCCGCCAGTCCTGAGCCACGACCAGACCGGTCGCTCCGGCACGGTCGCGGAGGCCGTTAATGCCGATTTCCGCCCAGGGGAACACGGCGCTGCGGCTCCCGGTTGAATCCTCGATGGTGCCGAGGTAGCTGTCGTCCCGGGCCGGGTCGTGGCTGAGTTCGACCAGGAGAACGCCGTCCGGCGCCAGCAGGTCGGCGCAGCGCGTGAGCAGAACGGATGCGTCGCCGCCGATTCCGATGTTGCCGTCGACGAGCAGCGCGGCCGCCCAGCCACCCTCCAGCGGCAGAGGGTCGAAGACGCTGCCCTGCAACACGTCGAGGCCGGCGTCTGCGGCCATGCGCACGGCGGTCGCCGACACGTCGAGGCCGAGCGCGGTCAGCCCCAGCCCCATGGCGGCCCGCACCATGCGGCCGGGGCCGCAGCCGATGTCGAGCACCGGGCCGGTGATCCCGTCGAGCAGGCAGAGGTCGGTGTCGTCGGCGTCGGCGCTCCACCGACCGGCGTCGATGGTGGCGTGCTCGCCGGAGGATATCCGGCGCAGGTAGAGCACGTTGTCGGCGTTCCGCAGCGCGGCGGCATAGGGCTCCGCGCCGCCGGCACCGAAGGTGGTCGGTTCGGCCCACTCCCCCTCGAGTTGTGCGGCCAGCAGCGTCATCGGAAATTGTCCGTCGGGCTCGGCGGCATCATGGCGGCCAGAGCCGTGGCGAATCTGCCGGTGGGCGCGATCCCCGCCACCCGGTGGGCGTCTTCGATGGTGTCCACATCGGTGAGGGTAGGCAGCAGGTTCACGCGCAACCCAGCATCCGTCAGCCGTTTCAGCTGCACAGCGCCAGTATCGTCCCGGGACATCGGCACGCCGCGGATCAGGTCGCCGGTCGGGTCGTTCAGGGCGAGCGCCCAGAAGCCGCCGTCGTTCGCGAAGCCGAACCAGGCATCCACGTCATCGGTCCAGTCGGTGAAGACGGGTTCGAGCAGGGCGGGGGTGACCTGCGGGGTGTCCATGCCGACCAGCAGCATGGGACCCTCGCAGGCGTCGAACACGGCCGCGAGCCGCAGGTCGAGGGTGCCCTCCACCTGTGGCAGGATCTCGTAGCCGGCGGCTGCGTTCGGCGCAATCACACCGTCGAAGGCCAGGATGCGGCGGGTCGCGGGCAGGGCGGCGACCGCGGCGAGAGTGTCGTCGAGGCTGGCCGCCGCCAGATCGGCGGCCTGTTCGAGGCTCAGCGGCGGGTGCAGCCGGGTCTTCACCCGACCGGGAAGGCATTCCTTGGCGATCACGACGATGGTCGTCATCGGCGCGTCTCCCGGAGGAGGGCGGACATGTCATTGACCGCGGTCAGGGTGCCGCGCACGGTTCCGGTCACCTTGCTGCGGCCGACCCTGGGCGAATACGTCGTGTCAACCTCGAGGATGCGCCAGTTCGCCGACGCCGCCTTCAAGAACATCTCCAGCGGATACCCGCTGCGGCGGTCCTGGAGATTGAGGTCCAGCACGGATTCGCGGAGCGCGGCGCGCATGGGGCCGAGGTCATGGATGTTCACCCCTGTTATTCGGCGCAGACGCCAGGACAGACTGGAATTGGCGAGGCGCGCGTGCAGCGGCCAGGATTTGGCGGTCGCGGGCCGGCGGCGGCCGAGCACCAGGTCGGCGGATCCGGCCCGCACGGGATCAACCAGGAGCGGCAGTTCGGCCGGGTCCATCGACGCGTCGGCGTCGCAGAAGGCGACAATCGGCGCGGTGGCCGCCAGGAGGCCCGCGTGAGCGGCGGCGCCGAAGCCGCGGCGCGCCTCGTGCACGACCTGGGCGCCGGCCATGGCGGCGATCTCAGCCGATCCGTCGGTCGAGCCGTTGTCGACGACGATGGCCCGATACCCCTCCGGGAGTCGCGACAGCACCCAGGGCAGAGCGTCGGCCTCGTTCAGGCATGGCAGCACGAGGTCCACCTGGAACACAGTCATGGGACGACACTATGGGGGCCGGCTCCGCCGAAACGGCCAAAGAGATTACGGAGTGAGGAAGAAACGGTGTCGCCTGCTCCGGCCCGGCACACCCGGTGCCTGCCGCTCTATCCTGATTTCGTGCCTCCTTCCCTGCCCCCGGGCGATTTGCGCCCGCTACCGCCTCTCGAGCGCCGCATCCTCGTCGTCGACGACGACCCGACGGTGTCCGAGATCGTCTGCCGGTATCTGCGGGCGTCCGGGTTCGTGGTCGACGAGGCGGCAGACGGCTTGGACGGGCTCGCGAAAGCCGAACAGCTGCGGCCAGACCTGGTCGTGCTCGACCGGATGCTGCCACTCCTGGACGGAATCGAGGTGTGCCGGCGCATCCGCGGGGACTGGGAGATCCCGGTGATCATGTTGACCGCCCTCAACCAGGAGGAGGACCGCATCGACGGCCTCGAGGCCGGCGCCGACGACTACCTGACCAAACCGTTCTCCCCGCGCGAACTCGTGCTGCGGGTGCAGTCGGTGCTGCGCCGGAGCACCGCGCCCGCCGTGCCGGCCGGTCTGGTCTCGGCCGGCGACTTCGCCCTGGACGCGCAGGCGCACGAGGTGCGGCTGCGCGGCGAGCCGCTGGTGCTCACCGCGCGGGAATTCGACCTGCTGGCCCACCTGATCAGGCGTCCGCACACCGTGCTCAGCCGAGAGGACTTGCTTCGTTCCGTCTGGGGCTGGGAGTTCGGCGACCTGTCCACGGTGACGGTGCACGTGCGCCGGCTGCGGGAGAAGATCGAGGCTGACCCGGCGCAGCCCCGGCTGCTGAACACGGTCTGGGGGGTCGGCTACCGGTTCGACCCGGTTCCGCTGGCTCCCACGGGGCGGCAGTCATGACACCGGATGTGCTCCTCACGGTCTCGCTGTTCACGCTGGCCTGCGCGGTGGTCGTCGGCGGCGCCGGCCTGCTCACCCTGCGCCTGCTTTCCCGCACCTCCCTCGTACTGCAGCTGATGGTGATCGCCCTTGCCACGGTGGTGTCGGTCGTCGGCGGGATGGCGGCGGTCGCCTCGCAGACATACGTCTCCCGGCACGACCTCACGGTCTTCTACTCCGTGGCCAGTGTCGCCGGACTGGTGTCGCTGGCCATGGCCGCGGTGCTCAGCCGTCAGCTCGCCCGGGACAGCCGCTCCCTGCGCTCGGCCGCGGCCAGCATCGAGCGCGGCGAACGGGTCGCGGCGACCGACCGGCACAGCAACAACGAGTTCACGGCGCTGGCCGGGGAGCTGGCCGCGACCGGGGAACACCTCGCCGAATCCCGTGTCCGCGAGAATCAGATCGAGGAGTCACGGCACGAGCTGATCGCCTGGATCTCTCATGACCTGCGCACGCCGCTCGCGGGCATCCGTGCCATGGCCGAAGCCCTCGAGGATGGCATGGTCGAGGACCCGGAACGGTACTACACGCAGATGCGCGGGCAGGTGGACCGGCTCACGGGCATGGTCGACGACCTGTTCGAGCTGTCGAAAATCCACTCCGGCACCCTGCGCCTGAGGCTGCAGCCGGTCTCGCTCTACGACCTGATCAGCGACACCGTCGCCGGACTCTGGCCGATCGCCCAGTCCAAGTCGCTCGACCTGCGATTCGCCGGAGAGAAGGGGCTGACCATCCTCGCGGACCCGCGCGAACTGTCCCGGGTGGTCGGCAACCTCGTCATGAACGCCATCCAGCATTCGCCGGCCGGCAGCTCGATCGTGGTCTCGGTCACGGCCAGCACCGGATCGGGTGCCGGTGCCACCGACCACGCCGTGATCTCGGTAACGGATGCCGCTGGCGGCATCCCCGAGCAGGACCTCAGCCGGGTCTTCGAAGCCGGCTGGCGGGCGAGCGGTCCGCGCACCCCGGTGGCCGAACCGTTGGGCACCGGCGGCGCTGGCCTCGGCCTGGCCATCGTGCAGGGGATCGTGCGGGCGCACCACGGCGAAGTGCGGGTGCGGAACGTGCCCGGCGGGTGCCGGTTCGAGGTGCTGTTGCCGCGGCATCCGATCGCTACGCGCTGATCCGCGCCGGACGCCCCGAACGAATTCGACGGAGATTTTGCCCATAAACCCTGTTTTCGGCCTCAAACCGACTCTTTTCGGCAAAATCTCCGTCGAATTGGTTCATACCGGGGCTACCGGGTGACTGCGGCGCGCAGGGGCGCGTTCGCGAAAGCGCGCATGCCCTCCTCGAATGAAATGCTGGGTGCCCAGTCCAGTTCGCGGCGGAGTCGCCCCGAGGAGGCAGTGATGTGGCGCACATCGCCGAGCCGGAATTGCCCGGTGACGACGGGGGTCGGTCCGTCGGTGGCCACGCTGAGGGCCGCGGCCATCTCGCCGATGGTGTGCACGACGCCGCTGCCCACGTTGAAGGGGCGGAAAGTGGACGGCTCGATGCCGGCGGTCCAGTCGAGCGCGGCGAGGTTGGCCGAGGCGACGTCGGCGACGTGCACGAAGTCGCGACGCTGGCCGCCGTCTTCGTAGACCCGTGGGGCCTCGCCGCGTTCCAGCGCCGAGCGGAACAACGACGCGACACCCGCGTAGGGCGTGTTCTGCGGCATCCCCGGCCCGTAGACGTTGTGGTAACGGAGCGCCGCGGCCCGGCCTCCGGTGGCGCGCGCCCACGCCGACGCGAGGTATTCCTGTCCCAGCTTGGTGCTCGCGTAGACGTTGCGCGGGTCGAGCGGGTCGTCCTCGGAGATGAGCAGTGGCTCGAGGGCCTCACCGGTGGCCTCATCGACGGGGTCGAACACGCCTTGCAGCAGATCGGCCTCGCGGCGCGGTCCCGGACGCGTGAAACCCTCCGGGCCGCGGTAGCTTCCCTCCCCGTAGACCACCATCGAGGAGGCCAGCACGAACCGGTTGATCCCGGCCTCGGTCATCACCGCGAGCAGAACGGCCGTGCCGACCTCGTTGCTGTGCACATAGTCGGGGGCGTCGGCGAAGTCCACGCCGAGGCCGACCTTCGCGGCCTGGTGACAGACGGCATCCGTGTCGCGGAGAGCGAGCGCGACGACGGATGCGTCGGTCACGTCGCCGACGATCACGTCAACACCGTTCGGCAGCACCGGGAGTCCACCGTGCACGTCACTGCGGAGGGAATCGAGCACCCGTACCTGCCAGCCGCGGGCGAGCGCGTCCCGGACGATCGCGCCGCCGATGAAACCGGCCCCACCCGTGACGAGCAGGCGCCGGGTCACGCGTCGGCTCCGGCCGGCGCGGCAGGGGCAGGTGCAGGACGACGATCGAGCACGACGCCGACCTGCTCGGGGGCGATCAGCTCGCGAGGGGAGAAATTCTCGGGCAGGGCACGCAGGATGCCGTCGATCGCGGCCAGGATCCGCGGCTGGGCGGCCCGGAGACGCGTGAAGACCAGGCTGGCGGAAACTGTATCCGGGTCGGCCTCGACCTCGGCCTGAGGTGTGTCGGTCTGAGCGGTGTCGGTTTGAACGGTGGGCACCGGGGCCAGGCCTGCGTCGGCGTCGGTGACGAAGGAGAGATTGACCGTGCCCATGTTGAGTTCGGCGGCCAGGACGACCTCCGGGTACTGCGTCATGTTGACGGTGTGCGCGCCCGCGGCGCGGAACCAGAGCGATTCCGCCCGGGTGGAGAACCGCGGGCCCTGAATCACGACGCAGGTGCCGGTGGGTGCGAAGTTCTCCTCCAGCGTCGCGAGCGCGCCGATCGCGAGGCGGCGCAACTCCGGATCGAACGGGTCGGCCGCGGCCAAGTGCGCGACCGTGCCCTGGTCGTAGAAGGTGTCGGCACGGCCCGAGGTGCGGTCGATGAACTGGTCGGTCACCACCAGCATCCCCGGCGGGTATGCGGGGCTGACGCCGCCGACGGCCGACGAGGAGATGATGGCCTTCACGCCCAGCGACGCGAGCGCCCAGATGTTGGCCCGATAGTTGATCAGGTGCGGCGCCACCGAATGGTCGCCGCCGTGCCGGGCCAGGAAGGCGACCCGCCGGCCGGCCCGCAATCCGATGGAGATCGACGCCGAGGGAGGGCCATAGGGCGTGATGATGTCGACGGATGTCTCGGTGCCGGCGTCGAAGAGCCGGTACAGTCCGGACCCGCCGATGACGGCGACGCCCACGTCGGCGGTGCTGGTGGTGCTAGTGGTGGTGCTGGTGGTCTCGATCACGGGATCTCCAGAGGTTGGAAGACGGTTAGCGGGGGTAGACCCGGATCGGGGCCGCCAGCGGCCCGGCCTGGCTCAGCGGGAATGCCGCGAGCAGCCCGTCGCCCGCGTAGGCCACCGAAGCCACGGTCGAGGTGCCGCCGGACACGAGGTAGCGCTGCGACTGCTCCAACGGCATCGTGGCCGAGCCGCCGGCCGGCACCGCCACTGTGCTGGATGTGCCATTGTCGGGGGTGGCCGTGTAGGTGGCGTCGACGGTGCCCATGTTGACCAGGTTGAGTTGCGGGGACGGGCCGTCGGCGGCGGCCACCAGGAACTCGTCGGCGAGGGCGTCGGACGACGCGAACCAGGCGAAGTCGCGGCCTGCGGAACCCGCCGCGGAACTCTGCGCCGCGGCCACGATCGGCTCGCTGGCGGTCAGTTCCAGCGAGTAGGTACCGGGAACGAGCCCGGTCAGGGGCACCTCGGTGGCAACCCCCGGCTGGATGTCGACCTGGACCGAGGCCCCGGCCGCCTGGCCGGTCGCACCGGTCACACCGACCTGGACCGTCGCCGCCACCGTTCCGGGAACAAGCACCCGCACCGAGGTGACGTCGTCACTAAGGCCGCCGACCTCGTCGGGGGCATCCGATCCGGCCGCGTTGGAGACGATCACGCCGGCGATCGCCAGGGCTTCGGCGGGGCCGTTTGAGGGACCGAGGAGGTCGACGCCGCCGGGTTCCAGCCCGCGCACGATGCTCTGCTGCAGCGTGGCCGCCACCTGGCCGCCCTTGGATTGCACGTGCAGCACGGGTGAGCGGAGGTTGGGGGCCAGTCCGGCGAGGGAAACGACCCGCTGGGTGCCCGGCTGCACGAGGATTCCGGTGGAGCCGGGGGCATCCACCTGACCGGTCTCGCCGAACACGGCCAGGTCGACGGTGGCCACGACCGTGGTGGGGTTGCTGAGCAGCACGAGGCTGGTGCGGCCGATGTCGGTGGAACCGCCGACGAGCCAGCTATCACCGGCCGCCTCCCCGCAGCCCGCGACGGCCAGGCCACCGAGCGATTCGCCGCCCGCGATCTGGGACTGGCTGCCCGTGACCAGCGGTGCCGCCCCCGACCCGGGCGGGGTCGGAACGCGCAGCAACTGCGGTGCGCCGAACGATTCGGGGTTCGCGTTGTCCGGGGCCGCGATGGCTGTAACCTCCGGTTCGATCCATCCCGGCTCGCCCGACGCCGCATGGGCGCCGAAAACGGCTGCAGCGCTTCCGACGGAACTGGCTGCCTGTGCCTGGCTGGAATCCTCGGCCAGCACGAGGAGCGGCCCCGGGCAGACTCGTTGCTGCTCGCTCGGAGTCGGCGACACGATGATGGACGACGGCCCCTTCTCAACCGTGGGCCAGGTGACGAGGGTTGCCGCGCCGACGGATGCGACGACGACTCCGAGACCGACCAATCCGGCCACCGCCCGCGCCCCGAGCAGGGCGATTCCGCGTTTACTGGGCATGGTCGTGCTCCTCTGAACGGGCGCCGATTTCCGTGTCAGGTCCGGAGTCGGGTCCGGTACCGGAACCGACGTCCGGTGACGTTCCAGGGACGGCTTCAGTCGACGTGACCGGTGCGGCTGTGTCGAGGGTGCCCGCCGCCGCGGGCGTGACGGCGCGCTCGGTGGAGGGCCGGAAGCCGGGCGCGGGCTTCCTACGGGCCGCCGCCTTGGCGATACGCTTGTTCTCCCTGGTGCGGGCCTTCGCCGTGTTGCGGATGGCGTCCCGGCTGGCCTGACGCACCGCCTCCGGCCCCGCACCGGTAGGGATCGACAGGAGCACGGTGGCCCCGACCACAAGCACGGCGATGACGAGGAACACCAGACCGAGAGTGCCGCCGGCGTTGGCCGGGATGGCGCCGTTGGCCGCGGTGGGAACCGGGGCATCCGTCACCTCGTACTGCCAGAGCCGGCCGAAGACCGTGTCTCCCACCGGCGCCAGGGCGGCGTTGCCGTCGAGGGCGGTCGTGGTGCGGCCGGCGGTCTCTTCTGCCGCGGGGGTGACCGGCGCCGTGTTTCCGGGACCGGCCGGTGCGACGGCGGCCGGTCGAAGCAGCACGAAACGGATGCCGAAGTCGGCCAGGCCGGCCGCGGCGTCGAGCCCGCTGCGCGAGGCGAGGTTTCCGGCCAAAGTGGCCAGCTCCTCCTCCCGCGGGCTGAGGGTCACGTCGGTGCTGCTGAGGGTGGACTGGGTGTTCAGGGTGGCGCCGGGACCGCGCACGATGGTCGCGAGGATGCCCCCGTCGGGTTGCGGCACGATCTGCAGGGTGCCGACCCGGGCATCCGTCTGCGCCTCGGCGCTGACGAACGCGGGCTGGGTGCGGTCGATGCCCTCGGCCACGACACTGGTGCCGAGGGGCAGGGCTGCGACCAGCGGCGCCACCACGATCACGAGCAGGGCGACCACGGTGACCGCCGGGGCGATGGCGAAGCGGCGCAGGCCGCGCAGGGCGAAGACGACCGCGCCGACCAGTCCGAGCCAGTACAGGCTGAGCCCGGCGCCGGCCCAGATGCCGACCGGCTGGCCGCCGACCGAGGAAAGGGAGAGCTGGCTGGCGGCGATGGCCGTGCCCGCACCGAGCAGGGCGGTCAGCAGCGCGAAGCTCGCGCCGCGGGCCCCAGGCAGGAAGAGGGCAAGGGCGCCGAGTACGGCCAGCGGGATCAGGAGCACCGGCACGAGCACGGACGCGTCGACACCGGGCAGCCCGAGCGTCTCGAGCAGCGGGGTCCACCCGCCGAGCTCACCGGACGGGAAGCCGAGCAACAGCTGCCACACCGAGACGTCGGGGGCGGGCAGAGGCAGGCCCGGGTCCGCCAGCAGGGCCAGCCAGTTGCCGCGCAGTCCCTGATTCCAGATCAGAGGTGCCGCGAGGGCGAGCGCCGCCAGAGGGATGCCGATGAACCGCATACCACTGCGCCCACTGAGCAGCATGGCGATCAGCCAGACCACCAGGAGCGCGGGCGCGAGCGACGGCGCCGCAGCCACGATGGCGGCGAACAGCAGGGCCGCGGAGCCGGACGCCGACCACGAGCGGGCGGCCATGAACCCGGCGAAGAACAGCCACGGCAGCAGCAGGTGCACGAGGATCGCAGCCGGACGCCCGGCAGCGAGGGCGCTGAGGAAGGTGGGCGACAGCATCCAGAGCACGGCGGCGATGGCGCGAATGGACGCGCGCTCGGAGAGGCGGGTCGCGGCAAGCCAGGCGCCGAGGGCGGCCAGCGGCAGGGCAAGGAAGTGGAGCAGGACGAGCGAGAAGGACGGCGCCCAGAAGGTGAGCGAGCCCAGCACCGCCAGCACCGTGGCGAATGGGTCGGCGCCGCCGACAAAGCCCAGGCCGATGTCGCGCCAGCCGTAGCCGATGCTCCCCCAGAGTTCGGCGGGGGTGTCCGACAGTGGCAGCAGCCCGCCGCCGGTGAGGGTGCGGGCGCCGATCAGAGGGCCCAGGACGATGAGGCCGGCCACCAGGGCGGCCAACACGGTCCACGCGCCGCCACCGGAGGCGAAGCGGATTTCGGGCACCTCGCCGTTCACGCTGGTGAGGCTGGCCTCACGGCGGAGCGCCTGGCGGCGGCGCACCTCGACGGTGGGCACGCGCAGCGAGGCGATCGACGCCCAGCCCAGGGTGCGGGTGGCACCGAAGCGGCGCCGGGCAGCACTCACCCGCAGACCGCTGAAAGCCGCGGCGAACGCGGCGGAGTACTCACCCAGAATCGCCCCGGGTTCCTTCTGCAGCAACTGCCCGAACGAGCGCAGCACCGCGAGGGGAACCAGGGCCAGCCAGTGCAGAGGGATCATCCAGCGCGGGGAGTAGACAAGCCGGCGATGCAGCTGCGCGGCGCGCATGGCACGGAGGCGCTTGCGGCGCGCGCGGCCGCGGGAGGAGCCGCTGGTGCCGGCAACGCCGTCTCCGGCTGAGGCCACCTGAGCCGCGGCGACGCCGGAGACGCGGTAACCGGCCATCCGCACGCGCACACAGAAATCGAGGGAGTCGTCCGCGGACGGCAGGGCCGGGTCGAAGCCGCCGAGCTGCTGCCAGACGAGGTGGCGCACCAGCATGCCGCCGGCGCTCACAGCGAGCACGTCGCCCATTCCATCGTGCTGGCCCTGGTCGAGTTCGCTCTCCACCAGGGTGACGGTCGCACCGCCGGGCGTCAGGGACTGCCCGAATTCGTGGATATAATCGCTGGCGTCCCAGTCCATGACCTTGGGACCGGCCACGGCAACGGATGGCGCAATCTCCAGTTCGCCGAGCAGGGCCGTCAGGGCGTCGGGTTCCGGCGCACTGTCCTGGGCGAGGAGCCACAGCATTTCGCTATCGGACTCGGCGGGCGCGATGACCCTCTCGGCCGTGACGATGGCCTCGCCGAAGCTGAGTCCGGCATCCGCTGAGATGAAGTGAGTCGGTGCGTAGGCAGCCAGAAGCGCGGCCGTAGTGTCGGTCGATCCGCAGTCGACCGTGATCACGACGTCGGGTTGACGTGTCTGGCGACTCAGCGCCTCGAGAGTGCGGTCGAGGTGCTTGGCGCCGTTACGGGCAACGAGGATGGCGGTGACTCTGGCATGCATATGGAGAACAGCCTAGATTGGTTCGGGCCCGATGAGGAGCAATGGGAGGGGCGAGCCTGAAAAACACTGCTTCGCCTCCGGTGCCGCAGCCGGCGTCGGGTCCGGATTCGCATGCCGTGGGTCGTTTTACGGCCCGTCTGAGGCCTAGCTGGCCCGCTTGCGCAGTTTGCGCCGTTCCCGCTCGGACAGGCCGCCCCAGATTCCGAACCGCTCGTCGTTGGCGAGCGCGTATTGCAGGCACTGGGTTTTCACCTCGCACGAGGAGCAGATCTTCTTGGCATCGCGGGTCGACCCTCCCTTTTCGGGGAAGAACGCCTCCGGATCGGTCTGCGCGCAGAGCGAGTCCGATTGCCACGACAGAAGATCGCCGTCGCCCACTTCCTTACGGACCCCGGGAACACCCAGACGAACCGGGTCAATGAACCAGTCCTCCGGTACCCCGGCACGAGACTCTGATAGCGCCATATCGTCATCCACCCCACTGCAAAATGTGCCCAAAATTACGCGTCAGCCCTAATTACAGCCGTGTAATTCCTTGCCGTCAAGTCGCTGATACTAAACCGTCAATATTTGTTGGAGGGTTTCGACTCGCCCAAGAGCGAAAATCGGTGCGATTTGATTGGTCACAACGCTGAGACGGATGCCGCCTGCCGCGATTCCCAGGCGCTTTGCACCATCTCCTCCAGGCTGTGGCGCATGGCCCAGTCCAGATCGCGGGCCGCGAGTTCGCCGGAGGCGACGATCCGGTCGGGGTCGCCCGCGCGGCGCGGACCGATCACGGGCGCGAAGTCGATGCCGGTGACGGCCGCCACGGTGGACATGATCTGCCCCACCGACACTCCGTCGCCGCTGCCGAGGTTGTAGACGGGCAGCACCGGCTCGCCGGCGTCCAGGTGCCGGGCCGCGGCCACGTGCGAGAGGGCCAGGTCTGCCACGTGGATGTAGTCCCGCACGCACGTTCCGTCGGCGGTGGCGTAGTCGTCGCCGTTGATGCTCGGGATGCGGCCCTCCATCAGCGCGTCGAAGACGAGGGGGAAGAGGTTGTGCGGGCTGGTGTCGCGCAGGTCGAGCGCTCCGGACCCGACCACGTTGAAGTAGCGCAGCGCCGTGTAGCGCAGTCCGGCGGCGACGGCCTGATCGCGCAGCAACCATTCGCCGATCAGTTTGGACTCACCGTAGGGAGATTCGGGGTTCTTCGGGGTTTCCTCGGTGACCAGGTCGGTGTGCGGGGTGCCGTAGACGGCCGCGCTCGAGGAGAACACCATCCGTTTGACCTCGCACTCCTGCATGACCGCCAGCAGGGTGGCCATGGCCGTGACGTTCTGCTCGTAGGTGTGCAGCGGGCGCTGCACCGAGACCCCGGCGTACTTGTAACCCGCGACGTGTACGACGCCGGTCACGGTGTGCTCGGCGAAGGTGCGCACCAGCAGCTCGCGGTCGAGGAGGGTGCCGCGCACAAACGGCACGTCGGCAGGCACGAATTCAGCGTGCCCGCTGGAGAGGTCGTCGATGACGACCACCTCGATGCCCTCTTTCAGGAAAGCACGAACGATGTGGGAACCGATGTATCCGGCACCTCCGGTGACAAGCCACGCCATCTGAACCTCGCAAGATCTGACGGCAATCAAGCACTGCCGCTCTGCAAGCCTAGCCTCGGTGGCGGGGCTGTCGCTGGTCGATCAGCGCGGCAGGTCGTCGGGGCGGGTCGCCCGGCGCAGCCTGCCGCTGCCCGGAGCGAGTTCCCGGAGGGTGGCGGACGCGGACGCGGGGGCGGGCAGGGTCGGGCAACGGATGGGGCCCTGATCGCGACGCGCGCGGGTGCGCCAGGCGGCTCGACCGCGAGCTGGGCGGGTGCTCGCCGCGGCGCAGGGGCGACACCTGATGCGGGGGCCGGGAACCGACCCGGGCCCTAGCCGAGACGGTGGCGCGCCCGCAGCATCCGCTCGTGGAACGGCGGAAACGCTGCCGACGGCTCGCGCAGGTAGTCGTACTCCAGCGCCGTGACCATCGCCCGCACACACAACCCCCACTGTTTGCGAAGGAGCGCGTAGCTGAACCTCAGGGTGCGCCCGTTCTGGCTTGCAACCAGCAGATCGCGTTCCCGGTCGACCTCGAAGGCGATCGGATCGTCATGCCAGTCCTTCCCATCGATCTCGACGAAGGTCGACGGCCCGATCTGGCCATCGAGATGCCCGACCCCGCTGACGAACGGTTGCGGAACGAAGGGGATGCCCGCGGCCAGGGCCTTGAGTCGGAATTCCGTTTCCCCACCCGCGGCGGCGCGTCCGTCGACTTCGTCGCGCCAGGACTGAACCCGCAGCGGCGCGCGGGCGAAGATCCAGCCCAGGTCGTCGCGGATAATCCCGACGCCGTTTTCCTGGGCGCTGTGCAACGCGGCATCCAGACACACGATTGCGGTGACCCGGTCGTGGTTGTTCAGAATGTGCACCAGGGCCTCGTGCACGCTGGTACGCCACACGCAGTCGCCCCGTCCGTCGATCGCGTCGTCGCTCCACGTCACGCGACACCGCACACCGTCGATCACATCCAGCCGTGCGCGCATGTCCGTCGGGCGCCGCAACCCGCGCACGGCGCTGGGGACGCTGACGTGGAGCCTGCCGGTGGTTGGGGTCCAGATCCCGTAGGACTTCAGGCAGCTCAATCCGGCCAGCCGGCCTCCGATCCGGAACGCCTCGACGGCCGACGGCGGCGCCGACGGAACCGAATACCAGCCCTTGCGCACCCGCACGACCGTTCCCCGGTTGACCTCGCCGCGGAGGTGCCCATCGCTCCAGCCTCGGGCGCGGAGTGCGGCGCGTTTGACGAAGAGTCCGTGGTCGAGGATGTCCCTGATGAGTGAGCGCATGGCCCGCAGCCTCGCAGCGGAGTCGAACCCGCGCCGCGGCATCCGTCACCTTGGGGATAAAACGCCGCCCCCACCGGGTGGGGGGGGGCACCGTTTCCCGCCCGGACGCTCCCGATCAGACCGCCCCAGCACCCCCGCGCTGCTGCGCGGAAGGGCGACCGCGAACGAATTCGACGGAGATTTTGCTCCGAACAGCGCACAAACCGGCAAATAGCGGGTTCGAGCGCAAAATCTCCGTCGAATTGGTGGGGAGCCAGGGCTAGGGGGTCGTGGCCAGGAAGACCTCGCCGACGCCGGCGAACGTGAGCGTGCCTTCGTCGGGCGTGATGTAGACGGACTCGCCGCGCTTGAGGGCGACGGATGCCCCCGCACCGGCCACCAGGAATCCCCCGGCCGTGCAGATGGCGATCGCGGGCCCCGTCAGCGTGAACTGCCGCATCGGCACTCCCGCGCGAGAAGCCGCAGCCGCACGAGCACCAGCACCCGCATCCCCGGGAGAAGCCGCAGCCGCAGGCGCGCCCGCACCCCCGGCTTCCGCCGCGATGTGCACGAGCACGAAGTCGTCCACGTCGGGTCGGTACTCCGAGACGCCCGGAGACGACAGCACGGGCGGAAGGTACGGCACGGGCAGCGGCGTGAATTCGAGCACCTCGAGCAGTTCGTCGACGTCGATGTGCTTGGGGCTCAGCCCGCCGCGCAGCACGTTGTCCGAGGCGGCCATCAGCTCCACACCGAGGCCGGACAGGTAGGCGTGGATGTTCCCGGCAGGCAGGTAGAGCACCTCGCCTCGGCGCAGCGACACCCGGTTCGTCAGCAGCGAGATCACGATGCCGGGATCCCCCGGGTAGGCACGGGCCAGGTCCCGCACGGTGGCGAGTTCGAGCGGGTAGTCGAGGATCGCGCCGCTCTCGGCCAGGTCGGCCGCGCTGACGGCGAGGGCAACCACCCGCTCGACCAGCCAGGCCACCTCGCCGGAATCGCCGCCGCGGCCGTCGCGCAACAACCAGTCGACGCAGTCGCGCAGAGCGTCGTCGCCGAGCAGGTGCCGCTCGAGCGCATCGAGCGCGCCGGGCTGCGGGTCGTCCGAGGCCACGTCGAGGGCGCGCAGCTCGCCCAGGATGCCGCGGATCTCGACCGGCTCGCGGAACCCACAGAGGGCCTCGAAGGTGTCGCTCAGGGCGAAAATCACCTCGGGCTTATGGAACGGGTCGCGGTAGTTGCGGTCCGCCGCATCCTGCGGAATACCGGCCGCGTTCTCCAGGCCGAAGCCGATCCGTGCCCGCTCCGCGGTCGGGTGCGCCTGCAGCGAGAGCGGTCCCGCGGCGGCGAGGATCTTCAGGAGATACGGCAACCGCGGAGCAGCGGGCGCGGCGAGCGCGGCGCCGAGGGCCTCCTCCGGGGCTGCGTGGATCCAGTCCAGGAGGGTGTGGTGGCCGCCGACCTGCTCGGGGTCGGTGATGACGCTCGGCGATCCCGGGTGTGCGCCCAGCCAGAGTTCGGCCTCAGCTGTGCCCGACGGATCGTAGCCGAGCAGACCCGCGATGGCGGTGGTCGAACCCCAGGCATAGTGCCGCGGCGTATTGGTGATGCCCACAAACATGGCGCTCTCCTGCACTCTTAGGTTTAGACCAAACTACCAACCGCTTGCGGCGTGCCGGTTCCGCGACCGTAGGCTGCGAACATCCGCCGACCGCCGCACGCCGGCCGTCGCCACCTTTGCAATGGAGCACCTGATGACCTTCGAGCTACTTCCCAGCGACTTCTACGGCTACGAGAATCTGCTGACCGATCAGGAGAAGACCGCGCTCGCCAATCTGCGCGCCTACCTCGAGTCCGACGTTCGGCCCATCGTGAACGGATGCTGGGAGCGCGCCGAGTTTCCGGCCGAGGTCATCCGGCCGCTGGCGGCGCTCGGGGCCTACTCCTTCGGCTGGCCTGAGACCCGGCCCTTCCAGAACTCCGCGGTGTTCCGCGGCTTCGTGGCCCTGGAGACGGCGCGCGTGGACGCATCCGTCGCCACGTTCGTCGGCGTGCAGAACGGCCTCGCCTGCGGAACCATCTCGGCGACCGGCTCGCCGGAGCAACGCGACGAGTGGCTGCCGCGCCTGGCGAGCGGGGAGCTCGTGGGGGCATTCGGGCTGACCGAGCCGCTCTCCGGCTCGGACGCGGCGCAGGGACTGCGCACGACGGCCACCCGCACCGGCGACACTTGGCTTCTGAACGGCGCCAAGCGCTGGATCGGCAACGCCACCTTTTCCGACATCACCATCATCTGGGCGAAAGACACCGCCGACGGCATGGTCAAGGGCTTCATCGTGACCACCGACACCCCCGGCTACAGCGCCACCCGCATCGAGGGCAAGATCAGCCTGCGCTCGGTGCAGAACGCCGACATCGTGCTCGAGAACGTTGTCGTGCCCGAAAAGAACCGGCTGCAGAACGCGAACTCGTTCAAGGACACCGCCAAGGTTCTGCGCCTGACCCGCGCCGAGGTGGCCTGGGCGGCCGTGGGAACGTCGATCGGCGCCTACGAGGCGGCCGTCGCGTACGCGAAGGAGCGCACGCAGTTCGGCAAGGAGATCGGCGGCCACCAGCTGGTGCAGGACCTGCTGGTGAAGTCGCTGGGCAACATCACCGCCAGCCTGGGCATGGTCGTGCGGGTCTCGCAGATGCTCGACGAGGGCAGCCAGCGCGACGAGCACGCCGCCCTGGCCAAGCTCTTCACGACTGCCCGGATGCGCGAAACGGTCGCCTGGTGCCGCGAACTATTCGGCGGCAACGGCATCGTGCTCTCGTTCGATGTGGCGCGCTTCTTCTCCGACGCCGAGGCCGTCTACTCCTATGAGGGCACCCGGGAGATGAACACCCTGATCGTGGGGCGCAGCATCACCGGCCAGGCGGCCTTCGTCTAGGCGAGTCAGGGGCCGCGCCCGCCCTAGCCGCGAGCCCCGAGTCCCGAGCCCCGAGTCCCGAACCGCGAGCCCCGAACCGCGAGCCGCGAGCCCCGAACGAATTCGACGGAGATTTTGGCCAAACCAGTCCCCAGAACCCCGAAAAAGCGCTTTTACGGGAGAATCTCCGTCGAATTGGTTCAACGCCGAGCGGGCCCGACTCGCGTCGGGAGGCTACGCCAGCGTCAGGAAGAGCTTCTCCAGCTCCTCGACCGTGAGGGAGTTCTCCCCCTGCGGGTTGTCGAGGCACTCGCGCATCGCCGTGGAGACGATGACGAAACCGGCCTTGTCGAGGGCGCTGGACACGGCGGCAAGCTGAGTGACGACATCCTTGCAGCTGCCGCCGGCCTCGACGGCGGTGATGACCGCCGCGAGCTGGCCCTGGGCCCGGCGCAACCGGTTGAGGATCTTCTTCTGGTTCTGTTCCCCAGCGACGTCGGCAGCAGCGACGTCGGCAGCGGTAGCGGTGATTTCGGTCATGCCGGAATCCTTTCAGACTTGGCGGCGATGACGGGCATCAGGCCGAGAGCGGTTTCGCCGGCGATCCAGGTGCGGTAGCCGCCGTCGAGGTTCTGCACGTCCAGCCCGTTCTGGCTCAAAATGCGTGCGGCCGTGTGCCCGCGCTGGCCCACCTGGCAGTGCACGATCACAGGTGCGTCGGGCAGCTCGGCCAGGCGGTCCCGCAGTTCGTCCACCGGAACGTTGATCGCGCCGGGAATGTTCCCGGCGGCGAACTCCGCCGCCGAGCGCACATCCACGAGCACCGCGCCCGCGGCCCGGGCGGCGGCCAGCTCGTGCCACTGCAGCGCACGCGTCGTTCCCGCGGCAAGGTTGTCGGCGACATAGCCGAGCTGGTTGATCGGGTCCTTCGCCGACGCGTACTGCGGCGCGTATGCCAGCTCGAGGCGGGTGAGAGCGGATGCCGTCAGTCCGCCGGTCATCGCCGTCGCCAGGATGTCGATGCGCTTGTCGACGCCGCTGCCGCCGACGATCTGGGCGCCGAGGATGGCATCCGTCGCCGGGTCGACCAGGAGCTTCATCGACATGCCCTCGGCGCCGGGGTAGTAGGTGGCGTGCGACGCCGGGTGGGTGTGCACGACCCGGCGCGCGCGGCCGCGCTGCACGAGACGCTTCTCGCTCCAGCCGACCATGGCCGCCGTCAGGCCGAAGATGCCGAGGATGGCGGTTCCGAGCACCGGGGAGGCCGACGCGGGCTCGCCGGCGATGCTGTCGGCGGCCGCCCGGCCGTGCCGGTTTGCGAGGCCGGCCATGGTGATCAGGATGCCGCTGTCGTCGACGGCGTCGATCTTCTCGACGCCGTCGCCGACCGCGTAGATCGACGGGTCGTTGGTCTGCTGACTGCCATCGACGGCGATACCGCCGCTCGCGCCGATCGTGATGCCCGCCCGGGCGGCGAGCGAGGTGTCGGGGAGCACGCCGACGGAGTCGATGACGAGGTCGGCCGGAACGACGGATCCGTCGCTGAGCTTGACTCCCGCGTCGGCGGCGGCGACGACGGTCGTGTTCAGGCGTACGTCAACGCCCCGCAAGAGCAGCTCGTCGAAGATCGGCGCGGCCATCTCGGCGTCGAAGGGCCCGAAGACCTGGGAGCCGAACTCGACCAGGGTCACGTGCACGCCGCGGCGAACGAGGTTTTCGACGGCCTCCAAGCCGATGAACCCGGCGCCGATGACGACGGCGGAGGCCTGACCCGTGACGCCGGCCAGCAGAGCGGTGATGTGGTCGACGTCGTCGACCGTGCGCAGGGTGCGAGTGGCGAGGCCGGCCGGGGTGATCCCGGTTCGGGCCGTCGCTCCGGCAGCCAGGATGAGGCGGTCGTACGTCTCGGTGGTCTCGGCGCCGGTCTGCGTTTGGCGCACGGAGACCGTCTTCGCCTCCCGGTCGATCGCCGTGACCTCGTGGTCGACGCGCACGTCGAGGCGGAAGCGGGCTTCGAGGGATGCCGGGGTCTGGAGTAGGAGATCGCTGCGGTCCGTGATCACGCCGCCCACGTAATAGGGAAGTCCGCAGTTTGCGAACGAGACATAGTGGCCGCGTTCAAATACAATAATGTCTGCCGTCTCGTCCAGCCGACGCAACCGCGTCGCCGCCGACATTCCGCCCGCAACTCCACCAACAATGATCGTTTTCATTCGAACCTCCGGGATAACCATACCCCAGGGGGTATAGAAATTGATCGGTGACCGCCCCGGCACGCTCTAGCCTTAGACACATGCCCGCCGTCCAGAGCCGATTCGTCGTTCGCACCTTCGCGACGCTCGTCTTTTTCTCCGTCCTGGCCGGCCAGTTCTGGCGCAGCCTTTTCGGCTGGTGGGGCTACGGCGCGATCGCGCTGGTCGTCGTCGTGAGCAGCGTCGTCGCCCTCGTCACATTGAACCCGGACTGGATGTGGTCGCGGTTCCCGAAATCGCTCATCGCCTTCCTCGGTCTGGCCACTCTGTCGCTGGCCTGGTCGTTCTACCTCGGCGCCTCCCTGATCGGAGTCACCCTGCAGTGGGCAACCACGCTGGCCGCACTGTTCCTCGCCCTGTGCCTGAGTTGGGCCGAGCTGCTGCGCACGCTCGCCGCCGCACTGCGCTGGATCCTCGCCCTGTCCCTCGCCTTCGAGCTCATCGTCGCCGTGTTCGTGCGGCAGGCCGTGCTCCCCTTCTGGGTCGACTACGGCACCAGCAACGTGCCGGAGTCGTACTACTGGACCCGCGGTATCCTGCTGCAGGGCGGGCCAATCGAGGGCATCGTCGCCAACCGCAACCTGCTCGGGTTCGTGGCACTGATGGCCGTGATCGTCTTCGCCGTTCAACTTGCCGCCGGCACCGTGAGCCGCAACTGGGGTCTGGCGTGGCTGGGCCTCGGGGTGCTCATGCTGCTGCTGACCCGGTCCGCGACCGTGACGCTTGCCGCCGCCGCCGTCGCCGCGGCGCTGCTCTTCGCCCTCTGGGCGCGCCGCCGGCCCCCCGAGGGGCGCCGGCCGGTGTACCTGGTGGCCGCGGCATCCGTGGTCGTCGGCGGTGTCGGCCTGGTGGCCCTCACGCCGCAGCTCCTCGCCCTGCTCGGCAAATCCGCCGACCTCACCGGCCGCCTCGACATCTGGCGCAGCGTGGCCGGGCTGGCAGCCGAGCGCCCGGTGTTCGGCTGGGGCTGGGTGAGCTACTGGGCCCCCTGGGTCGAACCCTTCGAGGGTCTCGCCGTGCGCCGCGGCGTCGTCTACCTTCAGGCGCACAACGCTTGGCTCGACGTCTGGCTTCAGCTGGGCGTCCTCGGGCTGATCATCTTCGCCGCCGCCGTTTTCTCCACGCTGTGGCGCTGCTGGTTCCTCGCGGTCGACCGGCCCAGGCGCGCCCTCGCCGACACGGAACCCTACGCGGCCTCCGCCCTGCTCCCGCTGCTGCTCCTGGTAGCCCTGATCGCCCAGAGCCTGGCCGAAAGCCGCATCCTGATCGAGTCCGGCTGGCTGCTGCTGGTCGTGCTCGCCGTGATCACGAAGCGACAGCAGGCAACCAATCAACGGATGCCTTAGGCGGTAGCGTGGGAACGTCATGACCTACCGCGCGTATCCCCCCGCCGTGCCGGACCAGTTCACACGGCTGTTCGCCTCCCCCAAGTTCGCCTCCTCGCTGGCGCTGGTCATCATCGGCTTCGCCTTTTCGACCACTGCCCTGCGCGCCGTGATCGGCCCGCCCGGCGTCGTCGGCATTCTCGTGGGCCTCGTCGTGCTGGCCGCGTTCTCGCTCACCGCCCGCTGGGCCGGCGTCGACTGGCACGGGCTCCTGCCGATCTCGATCATGGTCTTCGTGGGCTGGTGTGCCCTGTCGGTGCTGTGGTCCAGCTACCCGCTGCACACCCTCAGCGCCTCGCTCTACCAGCTCGCCTTCACCTTTTTGGCCATCTACATCGCCCTGGCCCGCGACACCATCCAGGTCGTGCGCGCCACCGGCGACGTGCTGCGGGTGCTGCTCGGAGTGTCCCTGGCTCTGGAGGTGCTCTCCGGCCTGCTGCTCGACACGCCCTTCGTCTTCCTCGGCATCCAGGGCAACATCGACTCTTTCGGGCCCGTGCAGGGCCTCTTCGGCTCCCGCAACGTGTTTGGGTTGGTCTCGCTGATCGCGGCGGTCACTTTCGCGGTCGAGCTGCGGTCCCGGTCGGTGCGGCGCGGGCTCGGCATCGGCTCCATCGCCCTGGCCGTGTTCGGCCTGCTACTCACCCGCTCCCCCGTCATCCTCGTGGTGGCCCTGTTCGTGGGCCTCGCCGCGCTGGCGCTGATCTGGCTGCGCGCCACGCCCGCCGCGAACCGGTGGCTGCTACAGATCGGGCTGCTCGGCGGCACCGTCGTGGCCGGCATCATCGCGATTGCGGCCCGCGCGCGCATCACCGACCAGCTGAACGCGGGCAGCGAGTTCGAGGCCCGCACCACACTCTGGGGCGAAATCTGGCGTCTGGCCATGCTGAACCCGCTCGAGGGCTGGGGCTGGGCCGGTCTCTGGCCCGTCGACGTCACGCCCTACGGCTGGCTCAGCTTCGTCACCGGGCGCCCGCAGGCCTCCGCGCTGAACGCGTTCCTCGACGTCTACTTCCAGGTCGGCCTGGTCGGCCTCCTGTCGTTCCTCGCGCTCGTGACGCTCGCCTTCTGGCGGTCGTGGTTGCTCGCCTCGGACAAACGCTCGATGGTCTACGTCTGGTCGCCGCTGGTGCTGGTGACCCTGCTGGTCACCTCGGCGGCCGAAAGCACTGTTCTGGTCGACTTCGGCTGGCTGCTGCTGCTGATCTGCGCCGTGAAGGCCGCGCAGGGCAAGAGCTGGCGCAGCCTGTTGCAGCCCACCCCGCACCGGCACCCGGAGTAGAGGTCGCTGGGAGCCGACCCGAGCGAGGGCCGAGCGCGCACCGACAACGAAATCTAGGCCCGTCGGATGTCTACCGAGAGGATGCCCAGGAACATTCCCGACATCGCTGTCTGGAAGCCCAGCATCATGAACAGTGCCGCCGGCACCGCCAGGCGCATCGTGTCAACCGGGTCCTGAGGGCCGAAGCCCGATGCGCCCCACGTGGCCAGCTGAACGATCGCGACACCCAGGCCGGCCATGAAGAGAGTGAGCCCGACGACCGCTCCGCTTTCCAGGCTCGCTCGCTCGGCGAACCGCTCGAACGCCTGACTCCGCGGGAGATGGAACCCCTCGTGCCGGCCGTAGAGCTTGGTCAGCAGGGCGAACAACACCGCCTGGTACCCGACGACCGTCAGTGCGGCCAGATACACCTGGCTGGAGACGTCCAGCCCGACCCGGCCGATCTCCAGTGGCCCGAACACCAGGGCGACGGTAGCGAGCAGACCGACTGCGAACGCCACCGACCCCGGGATCAGGAACAGCCAGCGGGGGTTGAACAACAGCAGGAACCGCAGGTGACGCCATCCGTCGTGCCAGCTCCGCAGGTGCGGCGGACGGCTCCGGCCATCTCTGGACAGGGTGGTCGGTACTTCGCTGACGCGTAACCCGTCGAGGGTGGATTTCACGACGATTTCGCTGGCGAATTCCATGCCGGTGGTGATCAGGCCGAGGCCGAGGATCGATTCGCGGTTGAAGCCGCGCAGGCCGCAGTGGAAGTCGCGGATCTCGGAGCGGAACAGCATCCGCCCGATCGTCGACAGAACCGGGTTTCCGAGGTATTTGTGCAGGGGCGGCATGGCCCCGGGTTCGATCCCGCCGCGGAACCGGTTTCCCATCACGAGTTCATCGCCGGCCCGGAGCCTTGCCACAAAGGGATCCAGGGCGCTGAAGTCATAGCTGTCATCCGCGTCGCCCATGATGACATAGGTACCCCGCGCGCCGACGATCCCCCCCATCAGTGCGTTGCCGTATCCCTTCGCCGCAACGGGTACGACCCGGGCGCCGTGGTCGAGGGCAATCTGCTGGGATCCGTCGGTGCTGCCATTGTCGGCGATGACGACCTCGCCCACAATCCCCGCGCCGGAGAGGTAGGCCTGGGCCTTGTCGATGCAGATGGCAAGGGTCTCCGCCTCATTGAGGCAAGGCATGACGATCGAGAGTTCGATCGCGACGACTGCGGATTCGACAGCGGATTCGACAGCGGTGGAGTCGGTCATGATGTCCTTTTGCGAGGGAGAACTGTGGAGATGGTGTGAAACGGGTGAAGCGATTGCAGCCTAACGGAGCGTGACCGCCACCGACTGCGGCCACCGAGACCGGGACCGTCGGAACGAGGCCATAACCACGCAGCAGGTGGTCACCGAATATCCCGCGATCACGCCGGCCGCGGCGGCGCCCGACCCGCTCCAGGCGGGAGTGCCGACGAGCATGACGACCAGTCCTGTCACCAGCCCGGCGATGGAGGCGACCGTCGCCACCATGGTTCGACCCGTCGTGAGCAGGAAGGCGGTGGCAACGAGGCCGATCGAGAACGCGAACACGCCGATCAGGAGGAGCGCCATGATCGGCCCCGCGGCTCGGTAGCCGGCTCCGAAGACGATGCTCACGATGAGGGGGCTGGCCAGCGCGACGGCCCCGAACACGATCCCCAGACCGACGAACATCACCCCGAAGACGCCCAGATAGTTTTTCCGTGCTGCCGCCGGGTCGACAGCCGCCCATTCTGAGAACCGCGGAATCAGAACCTGGGTCACCGCCTGGCTCAGCATCGACGCCGGTGTGGCAAGCGCCATCGCCGCCGCGAACAGCCCGGCCTGGGCCGGGGATTCGACGATGAACACGTAGACCATCGCGAACTGGATCAAGCCGTTCGAGGCCAGGAGCCCGAGCGAGTTCCAGGAGATGAGCTTCCAGATGGTGGCCGGTGCGGTGACGGCCTCCTGGTTCAGGGCATCGTGCCCGCGATGCGCGCCGCGCAGGGAATGCAAGCCGAACAGGGCGTACCCGATGGCGAGCGGCCAGAGCAGGGCCCACGGCAGTTGCGCGGCCAGGACCACGATCAGTAGAACCATGGTCAGTGCGGAGGAGATGACATCCCACACGGCTGCCGAGGTGATTCGTCCCAGACCGACCTCGATGCCGCGCGCGAGAATGTAGCCGGAATACGCGACGATCAGGGCGGCGATCGCGGCCGCATCCGCCGGGTCCGCCCCCAGCGCGAAGATGCTGACCGGGATGCCGATCGCGAGAATGACCAGGCAGGAAATCCAGAAGGATCGCTGAATCAGGCGCAGGGCGTGCACCGGGGAGTATCCGAGCGCCCGGGCATGGGAAAGGAAATGGGAGGCCGCGTTGCCCGCCCCGGTCGGCCAGAGCAGGGAGAGGATGAGCGACAGCGCGATCCACGCTGACACCTCTGCCAGCTCGCTCGGCCCCATAAACCGACCGATGAGCACCGTGTACGCAAAACGGGACAGCCCCTGAGCCAGGACGCCTACTGTGGAGAGAGCCGCCTGGGACATGAGCGAAGATGGTTTCACTCGTGAATGCTATCCGGCCATCACGGTGATCCGCCCACTCCGGCCCTCGTCGGCCACGAAGGAGATCCCGGTGACACTCGACATCATGATGCCGTTCTACGGTCGTGTCGACCATTTTCAGGCTGCGGTGCGCAGCGTGCTCGCGCAGGTCGACCCGGACTGGCGGCTCGTGGTGATCGACGACCACGACCCCGACGAAACGGCCGGCCGGTGGCTGCGGGGGCTGGCAGACCCCAGAATCATCTACCGCCGTAATCCGATCAATCTAGGCATCAACGCGAACTTCCAGGCATCCATCGACCTGGCCGAGAACGAGTGGCTGACAATCTTCGGCTGCGACGACGTGATGCTCCCCGACTATGTCAGCCGGATCACCCAGCTGATCCAGGAGCATCCGACGGTGGCCTTCATCCACCCCGGCACACGCGTCATCGACGAGCACGGGCAGGTCAGCACACCCCTCGTCGACCGGGTCAAGTCCCTGTACCGGCCCCGGTTCCACGGTTCACTCGAACTCGCCGGGGAGCCGCTCGCGGTGAGCATCACCCGAGGGAACTGGATGAACTTCCCGGCGATCGCCTGGAACCGCTCCGCGGTCACGGCGGTCGGCTTCCGGCCGGATTTCAGCATTGTGCAGGATCTCGGGCTTGCCCTCGACCTCGCCGTGCGTGGCGGGAGCCTACTGCTCGACGACCAGGTCGTCTTCGAGTACCGTCGCCACGCGTCCAGCGTCTCGTCCTGGCGGGCGGCCGACGGAAGCCGCTTCGCCGAGGAACAGGGCTTCTTCCGCGGCCTCGCGGTCGAGTTCAACGGCCACGGCTGGCCCCGTGCGGCGCGAGCCGCACGCCTGCACCTGTCGTCCCGAGTGAACGCACTGACCCGAATCCCGGACGCCGTGAGGGCCCGGCGCAGCGACGGCATCCGGATTCTGCTGCGTCACGCCCTCGGACTCACCGTCGCCGCGACGCCCAGAGACTAGGGCGCAACCACCCGGTAGATCGAGAGGCTGGACTTCGGCAGGTCAAAGGTGCGAACCGGGGACAGGCAGTCCAGATCGAGGCGTTTGTCGTCGGCGAGCACGTAGCCGACCTCAGCCTGGGCGAAGGTGGAACAGGCATCGAAGCTCACGCTGATCTGATCGGCGGCGGGATTGGCAACGACCGGTTCGCCCGGCCCGGCCACCCAGCTCACGCCCGCCAGCCGGTTCCATTGCAGCGTGTACACACCGGCTGGATCGATGGCGCCCCACATTCCGGCAGAGGGCGCGCCTTGAAAACCGTTGTAGGCCCGCACCCCGGACTCGAGCAGCATGGCTGTGGTCAGCCCGCCGCCGACGCCAACCCAGGTTTTTGGAGCCGCCTCGTCCAGGGCGACGACAGCCTGGGACACGTCAGTTTCCCGCAGGTCGAAAACGCCGCGGTAGATCGGATTGGTCAGGCCGGAGCCGGCAACGGTCACGATCAGAAACGCGGTCGCGGCGAGTTGTGGCCTGCGCCGAGCGACGAAGTAGATAGCCGCGGCCGACAGCAGCGCCCAGAGCCACCACAGCTGCACCGGCTCCAGCATGCCTGGCAGCCGTCGCCAGGCCAGGGCGCCGATTGCAAGCTGGGAGAGCAGGAAGGCGATCGCAGCGGCTCCGGCCAGCCACTTGCCGGCCCGCGCCCGCTTCTGGTCGAGGTAGGCGATGACGTAGGCGACCAGGGCGATGGAGGCCAGCCCCATCCCGAGTCGAACCCGATTCGGCGTGGTCTTGTCGAGCAGCAGCAGCCGAGCGATCGCATCCCAGCCGGGCAGGTAGAGATACGCCAACAGCACCGACACGGATGTGGCGAGGCCGATCATCGCCCAGGGAAGGGTTTTGTGCATCCTCGCCTCCCTGGCGATGATCCAGACGACGACAGGAATCAGGAAGATGCCCAGATAGAAGAACGTCGCGGCCTCGGACGAATTGCCACCGAGAAAACCAGCCCGCTGCTCATTCAAGGCCTGGGTGAACGAGGAGCCAACGGCGGAGGCGAAACTCAACGGCCCGTTCCCGCCTGTAGGGGTTGACCGGTTCCCCGGATACGCGGTGCCCAGAAAAGCCTGAACCGTTGACAGTTTGGTGGCCAGCCACACCACCGCCACGACGGATGCCGCCGCGCCACCGACGAGGACCGGGACAACGCGTGCCAGCGTCGCCCGCCACCTCGCGCCCCGGCGCAGTTGTTCGATCATCAGGGCAATCCCGAAGAACAAGACCACAACGGCGGCCGGCACGATGAACGGAACGTAGATTCCCATCGCCATCACGACGGTTAGGTAGGCCACGAGGGCGGAGAAGTTCCAGCGGGACCGTCGCGATGGGCTCCGGAATGCCCAGACCAGAGCCGTCATGGTGACAAGCGCCCAAACGGCCGGCCAGAGTGTGGTCGAGAGGTACCACCATTGGAACAACGGGCTGAAGAAGAATCCGACCGCAAGCATCGCCGACACCCCGGGTCGGCGCGGGATGACGGTGAGCAGGAATGCGTACGCTGCGGCTGCGAGAGCAAGCCCGGGCAGCCACCACTTGAAAGCTATGGCGTGGTCGACGTCCATCAGCATGAAGCCCCAGAGGTGAGGCCTGAAGGCGACGGACCAGTCCACCCTGGGGAGGTCCTGCGGCAGGGTCGCGTCCATGCCGCCCGGAAAGGTCCCGTTGGTGAGCGGCAGGCCCTGCTCGACCTGGGCGATGGCCCATACCGTCTGCACGTTCCATTCGTCGGAGCGGGTGGCCTGCGGGTGGCCGGCGATCAGGTCCGGGTCGGCGCCGTACGACACCTGGCTGAAGAACACGCCGGATGACGAACCGTTGATTCCGAGCGTGACGAGCACGATGCCGAGGATCAGCAGCAGTGCGGGGAATGCGAGCAGGATTCGTAGTCGCGGCAGGCCGTAGGGACCTGGGTCGATTGCGCGACGATAAGCGTCCCGCCCTGCACGGTATCTGGAGCCCCAACCGACGGCACGCATTCGAGTGTTGTTCACCACGAACCTTTCAAATCCCTGTGCGGGACTCCCCCACGTCGAAGCCCGACCCCTGCCACGGCGCGGACTTGCTTTCTCAGAATAAAGGATCACAAACGCTAGAGCGGCTGAACCAAATCCCGCAGAACGTCTTGGGGCCCCAGACCGAACCGCGCGTATCCACCGGTGCGCCACTGACGGAGAACCGGGAGCACACGGCGGAGCCGGGCGCTCGGCAGGGCGCTGCGGGCGCGCTCGTGCGCGGCCTTCGCCGTGATCAGTCGAAGGTACGAGTCGACCGGAACCGGCATCAGGCCCAGTGCGCGTTCATCCAGCGCCTCGGCCCGGGCCAGCAGACGCGAGTTGCGTAGCGTGCGCGGCGTCCGCAGCCTGGACAGTCGGCCGGCGGCATCCAGACTGGTTACGCCGATCTGGTTGCCGCCGTGTTGCCGGTAGTCGACCAGGGCGTCGTCTAGGAAATCCATGGTCCCCGTTGCCGCGGCGACGATCGCCAGCCATTCGTCGTGCACCCACGCTGCCGGGAACGGTCGTGCCCGCTGCACCAGCCCGCGGCGCAGCATCACGGTGGCGCCGGTGACGATGTTGCGGCGCAGCAGGATGTCGAAGGCGTGTCCCGCGTGCACTGCGGCCCGCTCGGCGGCGGAGACCCCCAGGGTGGCGAGCAGGGTGCGGCCTATCGGCCGGCCGGTCTCATCGACGAGTCGGGCATCCGTATGGAGCAGTTGCAGGCCGGGGCGAGCCTGGAACTCGGCGGCCAGCAGGGCCAGACGTTCCGGGGGCCACACGTCGTCCTGATCGCTGAGCGCGATCAGCTCGCCCGTGCAGGCAGCGAGCGCCTGCTCGAAGTTCGCGGTGACGCCGAGCGGCGCCGGGTTACGGATGACGCGCAGGGTCACGGGCTGCCCCGGATGTGCGCCCCGCCACGCTGCGACCATGCGGTCCACCGCCGCCGGGGTACCGTCAGTGGAGCCGTCGTCGGAGACGATGATCTCCTGGGCGGGCACGCTCTGATCGAGGATGCTGAGCAGCTGTTCCTCGATGAACTCGGCGCCGTTGTAGGTGCAGAGCGCCACGGACACGCGCGGCATGGATGCCGCGGGCCCACTCGAACCGGAACCGGTTGAATGAGTCATCAGCGACGCTCACGATCGAGGGCGTGCAGGACGCTGGAGGCCGGAAGCTGCTGTGTAACCACGTTGTGTTCGCTGCCCCCGATCAGGGCGCTGCTGGTCTTGGCGATATGGGTCCCGTTAAGGGACGGCACAGAGTTCGAGAGTTCTATGACTCCGGTGGTTGTCATGCGTGGGGCGAGTCCTGTCATTGCTAGTCTCCCGCCATCGTACAGAGTGCGCTGACCTGGGGTGAGCGCGAAGTGTCTGCTGGGATCGGCGATTTCCACAACAGATGCGCCGCACTGTGCATCGTAAATATGGTCGCGAAGACCTTCGAACCGTCTGTCTTCACCACCTCGGTAGACTCACTGTTATGCCGCTTCTTCTCGACACACTCGTTGTGATGCCCGCTTTCAATGAGGAGGAAGCCGTCGCTGCGGTCATCAAGGAGGTGCTGTCAACTCTTCCAGGTGTGCGCTGCCTCGTCGTTAACGATGGATCGACCGACCGAACCGCGCAGGTTGCCCGGGAGGCAGGGGCAACTGTTCTCACTCTTCCCTTCAATCTCGGCGTCGGCGGTGCGATGCGTCTCGGCTTCCAATACGCGGTGGAGAACGGGTTCGAACGCGTTGTTCAGATAGACGCGGATGGACAGCACAACCCGAGCAACGTCCCAAACCTTCTCGCCCAGCTCGAAAACGCTGACATCGTCATCGGGGCACGGTTCGCCGGCACCGGCGACTACGATGTCACGGGGCCGCGAAAATGGGCGATGAAGATTCTCGCCACAATCATCAGTCGCATCGCGAGGACACGCCTGACGGATGTCACATCCGGTTTCAAGGCCGCTGGCCCTCGTGCTGTGCGCCTTTTCGCCGTCAATTACCCGGCCGAGTACCTCGGAGACACGATCGAATCCCTTGTCCTGGCATCACGCGGTGGGTGCACGGTCGTGCAAGTGCCCGTCGCGATGCGCCCTCGAGCCGGCGGCGTTCCGTCCCATAATCCCATGAAGTCCGCGGTTTACCTGGGACGAGCGGCGATGGCGCTTGTCATAGCGCTTTGGCGCACTCCAATTTCCGTGAGAGGTTAAGGCGCGCCAATGAATCCTGTCTCCTACGCATTCGCGATCGCCGCAGCCGCGATCGCCTTGCTCGCCATCATCGAGATGCTGCGGCGCCAAAGATTTCGCGAGCGGCACGCATTCTGGTGGCTGCTTGCAGCCATCCTGTCCCTCGTCGTCAGCATTTTTCCCAGCACCTTGGAGTGGGCATCTTCAGTCGTAGGTGTCGAAGTTCCCAGCAACCTCGCCTTCTTCATCAGCATCGTCATCCTGTTCTTCGTGACCGTCCAACATAGTTCAGAGCTCACAACGCTTGAGGAGAAAACCCGTGTCCTCGCGGAACACGTCGCCCTGGTGGAACAACGTCTCTCGGTCCTGACCGACAATGTTGAACGATCCTCGCAGCCGTCAGAATCGATAAAATGATTGGGGAAGTGTAGGGGGTGGGAATGCTCGATTTCGACGCCGGAAAAAGCCTGGAGGGGAGTAATCGATCTCCTGTCCCCTCCCGATTGCAATTGTTCGTCAATCACAGCGCCATGCGCTATCTGGTGATCGGCGGCGCTAGCTTCTTAATCGATTTCGGATTGCTGGCATTGTTCTTTCAGGCGTTCGCTTGGCCGCTCTGGCTGGCGACGGGTGCTGCATTCCTGATTAGCTTCGTCTTTAACTACTTACTGCAGCGCGCATTCTCGTTTAGTTCACAGGCAACGCACGCGACCGCCCTTAGCAAGTATCTTTTTCTGCTCGCTTTTAACACTGCGGCAACCATCGGCATCGTTTGGCTGATAGATATGACCGGCTGGGGCTGGGGCGCAGGAAAGGTCGTTGCAACAATCATTACGACTGGCTGGAACTATTTTGTCTACCGATATTGGGTTTTCGCTATCCCAAAAGCCTAGCTAGCGGCCCTCAACTACCCTTGTGCCATCCGGGGGCGCTGTAGGCCAGGTAGGTCAGTCGGGCGAGTTCCCGTCGGGATTTTGTGATTCCGTCCAGGATCATTCCGACGAATCCGATGAACGCTCCCACAATCACCAAAGTTGAGGCGAGAAGGGCTGTGGGAAGACGCGGCACGAGTCCTGTGTCGAAGAACTCGAGGAGCACAGGCGCACCGAGAACAGCGGCGCCGACAATCACGAGGCCTGCCAGCACACCGTGGAAGACGAGCGGACGTTCATGCCTGGTCAGGTTGACGATCAAGCCGAGGATCTTGAACCCGTCCCTGAAGGTATTCAATTTGCTTTCACTGCCCTCCGGGCGATCGCGAAAGCCAACTTTCACCTCGGTCTGGGGAACGCGGAGGCTCATCGAGTGAACCGTAAGTTCGGTCTCGATTTCGAACTCGTGCGACACGGCAGGAAACGACTTGACGAAACGGTGCGAGAATACACGGTAGCCACTGAGCATGTCGGTGACCCTGAGGCCGAAGATCGCGCTGACCAAGGCGTTGAAGGCCCGGTTGCCGGCGGAGTGACCTGGCCGGTAAGCCGATGTCGACGACTCTTCGCGCACTCCTAGGATCTGGTCATAGGGGCCATTAAGAAGTTGCTCAACCATGCCGGGTGCGGCCGTTACGTCGTAGGTATCGTCTCCGTCGATCAGCAGGTAAACGTCGGCTTCGATATCAGCAAAAGCCCGTCGCACGACGTTTCCCTTGCCCTTGATGTCCTCGTGGCGAACAATCGCACCGGCTTTCAGCGCCAGCTCCACTGTTCGGTCCGTGCTGACGTTGTCATAGACATAGACCTCGGCGTCAGGCAACGCCAGAAACAGGTCGGTGACCACCTTGGTGATTGCCGCTTCCTCGTTGTGGCACGGGACGATGACGGCAATTTTCACATCGGTGAACAAATTCATCCCTTGCACTCACGATCACTAGATACGTCGAGACCACCTTGGACCGACTTAGACTTACCCCCCGCTAAGGGTACAGAGTATCCGGTTACGGGATTTACCGAGACCGACCGAGAGCAGGGCATCCCCCACCTGGATATGCTGTTTTTCAGGCTTTGCTGGCATTCCACGAGTCTGAGCCATAGCAAGGAGCTTTCCAGTGACGTCTCGGCAGTTGATGGACCACGCCAAAAGAGGAAGCACCTTCCTGGTCATCGGCGGGGCCGCCTTTCTTATCGATGCGGGCGTCTTCAACGCTCTCGTCTACTGGGGAGAGCGGGGCCCGATGTTCGAGTGGCCTCTCACCGCGAAAATCATCGCCATCGTGGCCGCGTCCGTTGCGACCTACGTCGGAAACCATCTGTGGACCTTCCGAGACCGAAAGACGAAGACCTCAGCCAGAAACATACTCGCCTTCATCGCAATCAACGGTGTGGCGATTCTGGTACAGCTGGGTTGTCTGGCCTTCTCGCGGTATGTTCTCGGCCTGGCAGATCCGGTCTCCGACAACATCTCCGGGACCATCGTGGGCCAGATTCTTGCCACCGTCTTACGGTACTTCTCCTACAACGTTTGGGTGTTCCCGAAGAATCCGGATCTCAGCCCGGCGTGACCCGGTAGATGAAGTGCTGGGATGGCCCCTCAGTGAAGTCGTCGATAAGGACCGCGCATTCCTGATCGAGGGGCACGTCAGTCAATACGTAATCCACGTGCTTCTGACCGAACGAGCTGCAGGAATCGAAGGTGATCCGTATCTGGTCACGCACAGGAGTAGAAACCGAAGGTTCCCCGACCCCTGGCTCCCACCCGACATTGGCGAGGCGGTTCCAAACACCCTCGTACTTCCCCGAAGGATCGATCTCGTCCCACATCTCTTCCGGCGGATAAGTCTGGACCCCATTCATGGCTTCCACACCCGCCTGCACAAGCACGGCCGTCGGAACAACACTGCCGATGCCGACCCAGGTCCCAGGCTCCCTCAAATCTATCTCCTGCACCGCTGTTCCGACCGCTGTCTCATTCAGTCTGAAGACGCCAACGTAAAGCGGGTTGACTCCGAGTCCGATGATTGACGCTGCGAGCAGGAACGCCGCTGACCCCGCTAATAACCGCGCTCTCGTAAAGAGAACCACACAAATCATCAGCAGCAAGGTCGCGATCTTCCAGGATGGTGACAATGCGATGGTATCCGGGGCCGCAGTCCTCAGATAAGCCCAAGGCACGACCACACTCAGTATCACGGCACCGGAAGCCACCCAGCTGACGCTCCACGGCAGGATTCTGACGCGGGCACTTTGTAGGCGCTCTGAAGTAACGACAATGGCGACGATCCCCAGGATCGCCAGACCGAGACGCATACGTGATGCGCTGCTGCGATCCAGAAACATGACATGAGCGAGGCTGTCCCACCCAGGCAAGAACATGAAGGCGAGGATAACCATCGTGCAGGTCACAATCGACACTGCCAGCCAATCGACAACCCGGTTCTCGCTCCATTGTTGCGTGATCAACCAGACGAGAGGAATCACCATAAACAAGGCGATCATGAGCACTGACGAAGCTTCAGACTGGTTAGCGCCCAGACCGTTCACTCCCTGATTAAGGAGGGCTTGGTCGAATGGCCCGCCCATGAGCCCTATCAGCCCCTCAAAGCCGACGGTCCCCGTCTTCTCGAATCTTTGGCCTGGATAGACCGTTCCAAGGAGCGCTTGGATGGTCTCGATCCTTGTCACGATCCAAATGGACAAAACCGCCCCGGCACCGAGACCGGCGGCAATCAAAGGCAGCAGCCGCAACAGGACAGTCTGGAACGATACAGACTGGCTTCTGGCCTCAGAAAGACTGAATCCGATTAGGAAGAAAACGACAACCAGAGCGGCAGGCACAATAAACGGGGCGTAGATCGACATTGCCGTAGCGACGGCCACGTATGCTATCGCCGCTGCCCACCCGACGCGAACCCACAGGGCTGGGTGCCTGAGCATCCACACGGTTCCCGTCATGCCCAGGAACGCGAGCGCGACCGGCCAGATGGTCGTGGGTAGGAACCACCACTGGATGACCGGGGTCAGAAAGAGCGCCCCGCTGAGCAGCGCAGCCGACAGCGGGTGCTTGGGCAGCAGGCTGACCGCGAAGGAGTAACAGGCCCCGACCATCACGAATGCCGGAAGCCACCACCTGACCGCCATACCCTGGTCAAACGGAAGGGCAAGGAGTCCCAGCAGGTGCGGGCGGAAGATAGAGGACCAGTCCATGGTGGGCAGGTCGTTCTGAACGGTAGCGTCCATTCCCCCCGGAAGGGTCTGATTGAAGACGCCGAAGCCCTGCTGGTACTGAGACGCGACCCAACTGGACTGAACGAGCCACTCATCGCTTCGAATCGGTCGCGGCTCCCCCAAGAGCAAGGACGGATCCTGACCGGTGCCGAAATAGGACCAGTACACGCCCGTCGACGAACCGGAAACAGCAAAAGCGACCAGCAGGATGAAGGCGATAAGCAGAAGTGCGGGAAACCACAGCGAAACGAAGAGGCTGGGCAACCCGAACCGGGTCGGTTGAATGAGCCGGGACACCGCCGCCACTGCGGAGACCGTAAGGCGACGCCCTCGCGAGGGCACGACTCCGGACCGAGGTCTCATGTTCAGAGCTCTCACGGCACAATCACGTCGTAACAGGCGAGCAGGGTGTTCCCGCCCTGCCCCACATTGATTCCGAACGCACACACGCTGTGCTTTCCGGGTGCCAGATCAAAACGCTGGTCAATCCCATGGTTATCACCATAACCGGCAAAGATCCGACCAACATCCGGGCGGGCCTTATCCGCCTTGATCGACTGACCCCTGCCATCAATGTAGACGTGCACATCGAGAGGCGAAGCAGTCTCCGGATCAATGGTCCAGCCACGCAACTGCACCCCACCCGGGACCACCGCCACATCCGTGCCTCCGAACGGGCTGCCGGCAGGGACCGTCACGTCGTAGCAGCCGAGCAACGTGTTCCCGCCCTGGCCCACGTTGATGCCGAACGCACACACGCTGTGCTTTCCGGGTGCCAGATCAAAACGCTGATCAATGCCGTGATTATCGCCATAACCGGCAAAGATTCGACCGACATCCGGACGGGCCTTATCAGCCTTGATCGACTGACCTTTGCCGTCGATATAGACGTGCACATCGAGAGGCGCAGCAGTCTCCGGGTCGATGGTCCAGCCACGCAACTGCACCCCACCCGGGAGCACCGCCACATCCGTGCCGCCGAACGGGCTGCCGGCAGGGACCGTCACGTCATAGCAGCCGAGCAGCGTGTTCCCGCCCTGGCCCACATTGATCCCGAACGCACACACGCTGTGCTTCCCGGGTGTCAGATCAAAACGCTGGTCAATCCCGTGATTGTCACCGTAACCAGGATAGGTTCGACCGACATCCGGACGGGCCTTATCCGCCTTGATCGACTGACCTCTGCCGTCGATATAGACGTGCACATCGAGCGGGGCCGCAGTCTCCGGGTCGATGGTCCAGCCACGCAACTGCACTCCACCGGGGGCGACCGCCACCGCCGTGTCGCCGAACGGGCTGGCCTGGATGACCTGGACCGTCCGGCAGCCGAAGGAAGTATTCGAGCCGACGCCGACATTGATGGCATAGACGCAGATTTCGTGCGTGCCCGCATCAAGCGGAACCGTCCGTCCGATTCCGTGGTTGTCGCCGAAACCGGGGTACGCAGCTCCGACGTCAGGACGGGGTAAGTCGGCCGGGAACGAGGCCAGGCCGCGCCCATCGGAGTAGACGTCGATCCGAACGGCACCCGTCGTATCGCGGTCGATGGCCCAGCCGCCGAGAGTGACCGCTCCGAAGACGGGCGTGGCGTCAAAGCCGCCGAACGGGCTTCTGCTTTCCGTGGGCGAACCGAACCAATCACTGAAGAAGATCCAGAAGTTGCGATTGCCGTACGAGGAGCAGGCGTTTCCGGTGCCACCCAGGTTCGCCAGCGCGGCAGCGTTGGGCTGATACGGAGTGTAGTTGTAGAGGTTCGCGGTCGCCTGATTCCGAATTCTGACGTTCGAGCTGCCACAGGCAGCATTGGGGTGGAACCCCACAGGAATCGTGCCGATCCGGTACTGCCGGTCGGGGGCGATCGTGTACTGACGGAACTGCCATGCCGCTTTGTAGACCTGGTTGTAGAAGCCGTAGAAGGCAGCGTCACAATCGCTCGTGTCGGGGCATCCGTAGCCCATGGCTTTTCGGTACGTGCCGTCCGTCGGACTCTTGGAGGTGACAAGCCCCGTTTCTTTCTGCAGCAGGACCAGGAGCGTTTGGGGGTTGATGCCGCACGCCTGGGCAGTCTTGAAGATGATGCTGCTGGCCAGTTCGTTGGCAACACCGACATACGCCTTGCAGTGGCCGGGGGCGACCGCTGCCCGGCTGAAGGTCGAGATCCGGTAGTCCTTCAGACAGGTGTAGCCCGACGAGCACGAGGAGACTTTGCCGTTCAGGAACGTCTGGATCTGGGCTTCGGTCATCGAACCCGCGTCGAAAAACCTCTGGTCCGAGATGATGTATCCCGGGTCGAACTCCGACCCGGTCAACGCCTCCGCCCGCTGGGGCACCGCGACCAGGACTGCACCGACCAGCAGGAGGACGAGAGCAACCGCGCAGGCACGGAACGCAACATACAATTTCACGGTTTCCCCCTCATGGCCGACCACAGACGGAGAGACCGCTCACATCGTACGATGCGAACGGTCTCTCACCGGGCCGACACGACCCTGAAGCCGATTCTCAGCCGCGGAGCCTGGTTTCGCGCTTGCGGTCCAAACGGGCTCGGAACCGTTCGATGACTGCTGTCGCCCCACCCTGACGGAAGTAATAGGCCACTCGATCCGCGTCTCGTCGAAGCCCCGTGTGCGGGCTTCGGCGTGCCGTGTCTGTCGACTTGGGCTTCGGCACCGGCCCGGAGCCGCTGTGCACCGGTTCAATCACCTTGTCGGCCGCGTGAACCGGCTGGCGACAGAATTCCACGAGGGGAGCCATGGCGCGTTCCCAGACGAAATCCTGACGCACGCGCTGCACGTTCGCGCGCGCTCTGGCGATTGCGCTCGGGTCGTACAGGTACGTGAGCAGGGCGGCGACCAAGGCGCTCTGGTCGCGCTCCGGGACTGATGCCCCGAGGCCTTCCTTCTCCACGAGGTCTCCGAAAGAGTCACCCTCCGTGGTCACGATCGGGAGGCCGGACCACAGGTAATCGAGGATGCGGGTGCGGAAGGAGAAGGTCGTCTCGACGTGCTGGAAGTGAGTCGATACACCGATGTCTGCGTCGAGCAGATAGTTCTGTCGATCTTCGAACGCGACCCAGGCCTCGTTGAAGAACACGTTCTTGTTCGTCATCCCGAGTTCCTTCGAGAGCAGCCGCGCCTCCGCGACGGCCTCCATCTCGGGCACGTCCGGGTTAGGGTGCTTGACCCCCAGGAAGAAGAGTCGCACGTCCGGGTGTTCCACGGCGATCTCAGCCACAGCACGGATCAGCGTTCCCGGATCGAACCAGTTGTAGATTCCGCCACCCCAGACGATCACCTTGTCGTCGATGCCGATGCCGGGCGTCACGCCGCGGATCGCCGACCGGGACTTCACGGGGTCCGTGCTGGAGATACCGAAGGGCGCCACCGCGATCAGGGAATCAAGTTCGCTGTCCCGTGAGTAGGTCAGTGCGTTGATCCGGCCGAGACCGGCCAGCTGACCGAGCCAGAAGTGGCGCTGTCGTTCGCTGGCGCACAGGAAGAAGTCGCCGATGAGAAGCTGGTGGTTCAACGCATCTGTCGCGTCGTTCACTTGCTTGTTCCACAGTTCGAGGACCTTGCCGCGCCCCTGTTCCAGTTGCTCGAGGTGCAGCGGATCGTAGATGTCGACAACGAGAACCTTCGTCGAGCGTTCCAGAGCAGGGAAGAGCGCGAGCGCATGTCCCTGAACGATGATCACATCCGCCCACTTCTCGTGTTCGATAACGGAACTGGGGCGGTGGTGCGAGATGACTCCGACCTCGAAGGCATCGTCGAGGGAGTCGGCGCGGGTCATGCTGAGCAGGCGCACGTCATGTTCTTCGGACAGGAGCTTGGCGATGTGCCAGGCACGGATCGCCGGGCCGGCCATCTTCTCTCCGACGGAGTCCCCGGTGACGACCAGGATGCGTCGGCGGGCGACCGTGGAGAGCACGTTGAGGCTGCCGACAATTTTCTCGTAGCCGCGGAGGTAGGACTCGATCGGGTACGCTGGTTCGTCGACGTTGCCAAACAGATAGGTCAGTTCCCGGTCCGACCGGACGCGGGTGCTCTGCACACGCTCCCGGGTTGCACTCATCTGCGGTAGGAACTCGACGAGCTGGTCGATCGCGAAGATGCCGGCCATCGTGGACTTGGGCACGGTCATCAGCGGATCGCTATCGTCGCCGGGGACCCTCAGATCGAGCGAAGCCGAGTCGAGTTTGCCGCGGCCGATAGCCCGGCGCACGGCCAGCAGGAGAGCGCCGGGGAACACCCGTGCCAGGGATTCGTCGTCGAGGTTCTTGTACAGCGTGTACAGGGCGTTGCGCTCGAGCAGGTACTCCTCGCGGAAGTTGCCGAACTTGTTCATCGACGCGTGGTGCTTGTGGAAGGCCAGGGATTTGGGCTGAAACCGGAACCGGTAGCCGAGCAGGTTGAGCCGCCAGCCCAGGTCGACGTCATCGTAGAACATGAAGTAGTCGTCGTCGAACCCATCCAGCTCCTCGAAGACGTGAGCCCGGATGAACATCGCGGCGCCCGTGCCGAAGAGCACGTCCTTCTCCTCGTCCCAGGCTCCGCGGTCGGTTTCGCCGGCGTGAGGCTTGTAGCCCATGCCATACCAGGTGACGGCGGCGTCCAGGAAATCGACCTTGTCGCCGTCCCAGTCGAGGACTTTGCTGGCGACAGCGCCGATGTCCTCACCGGTCGCGAAGGTGTTGACGGCTTCCCTAATCCATTCAGCATCCGGTCGTGCGTCGTTGTTGAGGAAGGCGATGAATTCGCCCGTCGCATGCGAGACTCCGAGGTTGCATCCGCCCGTGAAACCGAGGTTGGCCTTGGAATCGATGACCGTCACACCTGGTCTCAACTTCGCCAGACGCTCGAGGCTGTCGTCACCCGAACCGTTCTCCACGACGATGATTTCGAGGAGCTCCGCCGGCCAGTTGAGTTCCTGAAGCCCGCGAACGCACTCGATGGTGTCGTCCGATCCTCGAAAGTTCACGAGGACAACGGAAACCAGACCTGATCGTCTCTTTTTCAAAAATTCACCTTTGCTCGGACAGTTCTTCGGCGTGGAAAGCCTACCAAGCGTTCTCCGGGGTTGGGTTTGGCGACGCCGTCGCGGGGTGCCACCTGGTCCGGCGACCAGACAGTGCAGTTATGATTTGGTGTGATCATGACTGCTTCGAAAGACTCGCCCGACGCGCGAACCGCCAGATTTCGGCGACTGGCCTCCGTCCCACTCGACACGATTGGATCGCGCTCCCGCCCGCTGGCCGGCGCCTGGACGTCCATTCGTGAGATCGGCGACCAGAAGGAAATGCTCGGGCTGCTCGTTCGCAGAGATCTCAAGGCGCGATACAAAGACAGTGCCCTGGGTTTTCTGTGGTCGTTGATCAGGCCCATCACCCAGCTCATCATCTATTACGTCGTCGTCGGCAAATTCCTCGGGGCCGCGCGCGGGATCCCCGACTTCGCCATTTATATATTCACCGGGTTGACCGCGTACACCCTCTTCAGCGAGATCGTCGCCTCGTCGACGGCGTCGATCATCGGCAACGCCGGCCTCATCAAGAAGATCTACCTGCCGCGGGAGATCTTCCCCTTGGCCAGCGTCGGTTCCGCCAGCTTCAATTTCCTGATTCAGCTCGCGATTCTGGTTGTGGCCGCCGTTGTCGTGGGCAGTCAACCGCTCAGCCTGGACCTGCTGTACTTCTTCCCGTCGGTCATGGTGCTCCTGGTGTACGCAACGGCCCTCGGGCTGCTCATGTCCGCTCTCAACGTCTACCTCCGGGATGTGCAGTACCTCATCGAGGTCGCGCTGATGGTGCTCATGTGGGCCTCCCCGATCGTCTACACATGGTCCATGGTTCGCGACATCCTCGGCAACGGGATCCTGCTCAACATCTACACGAGCAACCCGATCACACTGTCGGTGCTGGGCTTCCAGCAGGCCTTCTGGACGGCCGGAGAGGGAACGCCCTTCCCCGACAACCTGCTGCTGCGGCTCGCGGTGACGCTCGTCGTCGGCGTGGTCCTCTTATTCGTATCCCAGCGGGTGTTTTCCCGCCTCCAGGGCAACTTCGCCCAGGAACTCTAACGAGAAAAAGAATCGACGTCATTATGAATTCTCCCCTTCTCGAAACAAGCTCCGACGCGCCGACACCTGCACCGGTCGTCATCTCCGCGAAAGATGTGTCCAAGAGGTTCGTCGTTCGCAAGGACAATGCGCTCAAGGAGCGCCTCGTCACGATGGGCAAGCTCGGCCGCCAGCACCGCCAGGAGTTCTGGGCGCTGCGCGACATCGACATCACCATCGAAGCCGGGACGACAGTGGGTCTGATCGGTCACAACGGGTCCGGCAAGAGCACGCTACTCAAAGTCATCGGCGGAATCATCCAGCCGACCACCGGAACCGTGTCCCGACGCGGCAGGATGGCCGCGCTTCTCGAGCTCGGAGCGGGGTTCCACCCTGACCTCACTGGACGCGAGAACGTCTTCCTCAACGCCTCCATCCTCGGCCTGACCCGGAAGGAGACGGAAGATCGTTTCGACGACATCCTGAGCTTCTCCGGGATCGGCGACTTCATCGATACCCAGGTGAAGTTCTACTCGTCCGGCATGTACGTGCGGCTCGCCTTCTCGGTCGCCGTTCACACCGAACCGGATGTTCTGCTCGTCGACGAGGTCCTCGCGGTGGGCGACGAGGCGTTCCAGCGCAAATGCCTGGACAAGATCCGTTCCTTCCAGGAGGAAGGCCGCACGATCATCCTCGTTAGCCACTCCCTGGGCCAGGTGACCGAGCTGTGCGACCGTGCGATCCTACTCAATCGCGGTGAGATCGAATTCGACGGCAACGCCCACCAGGCCGTGACGGCCTTCCGCAACATCCTCGAAGAACGGCGGGTAGAAGAAGCGGCCGCCGCCTCTCCCGACGTCGTCGTTCACGAGGGTCATGTCCTGGGAGCGACCGTGCACGCGGTCGGCAAGGCAATCGGCGACCCCGTGCTGCCCGGCGACGACCTGCGGATCGTGATGACGTTCGACCACGATGACAAACTCAATGATTGGATCGGGGCCCTGCAGATTGACAACGCCTCCGGCCAGGTCGTGTACGGCACGAAGAACTCCCTGATGGACGTGCGGCTGCCCCCTCTGTCGGGTCCGGTCTCGCTCGAGTACATCATCCACAACGTGACCTTCGGGTCGGGCAAGTACTTCGTGAATGCGTCCCTGCTCGACAGCGCCCTCCGGCACGTGCACGACATGCCCCAGGCGTGCACCTTCAACGTTCCCTTCTACCCGCTCGCGACCGGCACGGTGCACGCCGAGCCGACGTTGCGGGTCCTGGATGCCGCCGCACACCAGGCTTCGGCTGTCTGATCTCCCGCAGGATGACCGATGTCACGCACATCCAGAGTCGACCGGACAGGAGTCAGAACATGACTGACTCCGTGGTGATTGTCACGGTCACGCACAATTCCAGCGCCGTCCTCCCCCGATTCCTGGCCACCGCCCGCGGCGCAACGCTCGCGGTGACGCCAATCGTCGTGGTCGACAACGCTTCCCAGGACGTCGACGAAGCCAAGGCGGTGTCAGAGGCCGGACAGGCCCTGTTCCTCGGCCTCGAATCGAACCGAGGCTACGGCGACGGAATCGCGCAGGGAATTGCGTCGCACGCAACATCGGCCGACTTCATCCTGATTTCCAACCCGGACGTCGAATTCGCCGCGGGTTCACTCGACATTCTTCTGGAAGCGGCGCGGAACAACCCCCAGGCCGGTTCGCTGGGCCCGCGGATTGTCGATCCGGCGGGCGCCACTTATCCCTCGGCCCGCCCGGTTCCCTCACTCAGCACCGGCATCGGGCACGCCCTGTTCTCCCGTATCTGGCCGGCGAATCCGTGGACGCGGTCATACCGCCCGATCCCCGTGGCGGCCAGTCCCGATATCGTGCCGGCGGGATGGCTGTCTGGCGCATGCCTCCTCGTGCGACGACGCGCCTACGACTCCGTGGGCGGTTTCGACACCTCCTACTTCATGTACTTCGAAGATGTCGATCTCGGTGACCGGCTGGGCAAGAACGGGTGGACGAACCTGTACGTGCCAGAGGCGGTCGTCGTGCACACGGGAGCACACTCCACCTCGCAGAGCCGCGACGCGATGGAGCGGAAGCACCACGAGAGCGCTTATCAGTTCCTGTCCCGCAAGTACTCTGCCTGGTACTTCTCACCGGTGCGCGGCATCCTGCGCCTGGGTCTCCACCTGCGCGGCCGGTGGCATCTTCCCGGCCGATAGTGTGGAGGGAACGTTTAGACGCCGTACAGACTGGAGATCCACCACCAATGAGGCTCGTAATGACCCTGATGGTCCGAGACGAAGCGGACATAATCGGGCCGATGTTGTCGCACCACCTCGACCAAGGCATCGACAAAATTATCGTCACCGATAACGGCTCCGTCGACGGAACCTTGGAGATCCTGCGCGGCTTCTCGGACCGTGGCCTGATCGACCTGCGCGAAGACCCGGTCCACCGCAAACAACAGCATTCCGTGGTCACGGCCATGGCTCGTGACGCCTTCCTGCTGTACGGGGCGGATTGGGTGCTGAATGCCGACGCGGACGAATTCTGGATGCCCGTGGACCGTTCCTCATCGCTCCGCGAGGCGCTCGAGCTCCACCCGAAAAGCCTGCAGAGCTTTGTCGTGCCCGTCGTGGACATGATCGGGCCTCCCGCTGCGATTGGATCCGGTCTGCAGCGGTTGGTCTACCGGGACCTCCGGACCAACGCCGCCCTGAACAAGATCGGCCTGCACGCCCATTCCACCCCGGACACGGTTCACATCGGCGTGCCTGACATCGAGATCGCCCAGGGGAATCATTTCGTCAGCCTCGAGGGGCGCGGCGTGGAACCCGCGAACGCTCTAATCGAGGTCCTGCACTTTCCCTGGCGTTCCTGGGACCAGTTCGAACGCAAGGTCCGCAGCGCCGGGCTTGGCTATGAGAACAACCCCGACCTAAATCCGAGCCCGAATCACCACGGGATGCAGGAGTACCGGCGCTACAAACTCGGCAGCCTCCAGTCGTTCTACGTTCTGCGGCACCCGACCCCGGAGGAATTCGCGGTGGGACTGGGCGACGGGACCTTCGTGCCAGAGGAGACCGTAGCCGGCAGTCGGGAATCCCCTGTCCCCGACGTCGCACTTGACCCCGATCTGCTGGCCGCGGCGCGGCGGATGGGACCGGTGATCGCCGGAACCGAAACGGAATTCAAGCGGTTGCTCGCCGCGGAGAAGGTAGAGTCGCGATTCTTCGCGACCTCCTACCATGAGACCGCGGTGCATGCCCGAACGCTGGAAGAGAAACTGGGCTCGCTGAAAGAGTCACGGCGGGCCCTGGAAGAGACGCTGGGCGTCACGCAAGAGCAACACCGAGCGCACGTCACCCGCCTCGAAAGCGAACTGGCAAAAATCCGACAGCGACGCGTCGTTCGGTGGGCCGAACGCGTCGGTGCGCTGCGTCACCGTCATCGACACCCGCGGTAGCATTTCCGCTCCCGACCACTGGATGGCGCTCTGTCGGCCCGGTCAGCCGGTCCGCGCGGTCGGCCCCGTCAGCCGGTCGGCGGGGTCACCGGGCGCGTTCCAGGACCGCCGCCCTGTCGGTTTGGAAGCGCACCTGGAACGGAGCCGCACCGGTGCCGTCGGCAACCCACCGGGCCAGGATCGACTGCTCCTCGGCACGGTCGATGTCGTCGAGGATGACCCAGGCGTCCGGTGTTAGCCGGTCCGTGAGGAGGGGCAGCGCGGGGTACCGTATTTCCGCGCCCAGGTGCGCGGGTGGGCCATCGACGAACAGCAGAGACACCGGTCCAATGTCGGCCAGCGCCTCGGAGGGGAACCACAACCGGGAGCGCGCCTCGAAAGGCTGCAGGACCAGGTCGTGCACCCGGATCTCCACCCACCCGTCGAGCCCGAGTTCTTCCAGTTTCAGCCGGGTTGAGTCGGCGTAGTTCTGGTCGTGTTCGAGGGAGATGAGGCGCCCCTCGCCGCGCTTCTTTAGCGCGAGCGCGATCCACGCCGTCGACGTGCCGCTGCCGCACTCCACCACCGTGTCGATGCGCGGCGCAGCCAGAATTCGCGAGACGAGGACCAGGAGCGTTTCCGGTGTTGCCGCCCAGCCGCCGGGGGCCGGCATACTCCCCGTGACCGGAAGGAGGGCGTGGAGCGACAGCAGGGCCGAGACATCTCTCTGGATGTCCCGCCGCAGCATGTCCAGCGGCTCACCAGGTGCGTACGACAGCCCGGTCGGCGGCACGACCTGCGTGGGTGCCGGCGCCTGCACTGGCGTGGGCAAGGATTCCCGCATCAGCTGAAGGGCGTTGTGGCCGGACTTCGCCAGGACGACCGAGACGCCGGTGGAGACCAGGAGCAGTGCGCCCAGCAGCCACGAGGCATCCTCCCAGACCAGCGCCGCCACGACGCTCAGAGCGAGAACGACACCAATGGCGCCCGCACACAGTAGAAGAGTTCGTCTGCCCAGCGCCGGCCATGTTGTCATACCTCTAGGAGTACCACACGACCGGCCTGCCGGACGTGCTTACTCGCCGAGCAGGCTCAGAAGGTAACGGCCGTAGCCGCTCTTGACCAGGGGCCCGGCGATCTTCGCCAGGTGCGCATCCGTGATCCAGCCGGCGCGCCAGGCGATTTCCTCGATGCAGCCGACCTTGAAGCCCTGGCGATCCTCAATCACGCGCACGTACTCGGACGCCTGCATCATCGACTCGAACGTCCCCGTGTCCAGCCACGCCGTTCCTCGGTCGAGGACCTGCACGTGCAGATTCCCTAGTTCGAGATAGCGCTCGTTGATGGTGCTGATTTCCAGCTCGCCACGGGCGCTGGGCTCGATGGTCTTGGCGATGGCCACAACGGAGTTGTCGTAGAAGTAGAGCCCGGGAACGGCGTAATTGCTCTTGGGCTTCTCCGGCTTCTCTTCGATCGACAGGGCGGTAAAGTCATCGTCGAACTCGACCACGCCATACGACGTCGGGTTGCTGACGTGGTAGGCGAAGATGCGCGCACCCTGCAGGGCGTGGTTACCGCGGAGGGCGGAACCGAGGCCGGCCCCATGGAAGATGTTGTCGCCGAGCACGAGTGCGACGCTCTCGTCTCCGATAAAGTCTTCGCCGATGATGAAGGCCTGGGCCAGACCGTCAGGGGAAGGCTGAACGGCGTACTCGATGCTGACGCCGAGATCTGAACCGTCTCCGAGCAGGGCGCGGAACTGATCGTTGTACTCCGGCGTCGTGATGATCAGGATTTCGTTGATCCCGGCCATCATCAGCGTCGACAGGGGATAGTAAATCATCGGCTTGTCGTAGATGGGCATCAGCTGCTTGGAGATGCCCTTCGTGATCGGCCAGAGCCGTGAACCCGAACCGCCGGCAAGGATGATTCCGCGCATTGTTACTTTCCTTCGTTCAGGGAGGTGTATAAGGCCCGGGCGTCAGCCCAGGTGGGCAGCAGGCCACCGGCAGCGGCTTCGGTCAGGCTCGGGGCATCCGTGTCCTTCGGGGACAGGAGCAGCTCGCCGGCCTCGGGCGGGAAGACCAGGCCGATGTCCGAGTCGAGCGGGTTGATGCCGTGCTCGCGTCCCGGATTGAAGGGCGCGGTGACAAGGTAGCTGACCGTGGCGTTGTCGGTGAGTGCCACGAAGCAGTGACCGAGACCCTCGGCAATGTAAATTGCGCGCCGGTCGGTGTCGTCGAGCAGAACGCTGTCCCACTGCCCGAAGGTCGGGGACCCCACGCGGATGTCGATGACGAAGTCGAGCACTGCGCCATGGGTCGCCGTGACGTACTTCGCCTGGCTCGGCGGGATGTCGGCGAAATGGATGCCGCGCACGGAACCGCGCTTGGACACCGACGTGTTGGCCTGGGCGATGTCGAGGCGGTGCCCGATCGTCTCCTCGAGACGGTCGAAGCGGTACCACTCGAGGAAAACTCCCCGGTCGTCTCCGAACTGCTTCGGAGTGATTTCATAGGAATCGGGGATGGAGAGTTCGCGAATCTTCACCGCGTAAGCCTACCAAGCGCGTTCCGATAGAATCGCAACGGCACTTTCATCAAACGGAACGGTTACCTCCATATGAAGATCCTCGTCACCGGCGGAGCCGGTTTCATCGGCTCGAACTTTGTTCGGCGCACCCTCGAAGACGCCTACCCGGGCCTCGAAGGAGCCGAGGTCGTTGTGCTCGACGCCCTCACCTACTCGGGCAACCTCGAGAACCTGGCCCCCGTCGCCGGGTCGCCGCGTTACTCGTTCGTGCACGGCGACATCCGTGACGCCGCACTGCTCGACGAGCTCTTCCCTTCTCTCGACGCCGTGGTGCACTTCGCCGCCGAGTCCCACGTGGACCGCTCGGTGCGCGACGCGTCGATCTTCGTCGAGACGAATGTGCTCGGCACGCAGCAGCTGCTCGACGCGGCGCTTCGCCACGACCTGGCCCGGTTCGTGCACGTCTCCACCGACGAGGTCTACGGCTCCATCGCCGAGGGATCGTGGAACGAGGAGCGCGCGCTGGAGCCGAACTCCCCCTACTCCGCGTCGAAGGCCGGCAGCGACCTGCTCGCGCGCAGCTACCACCGCACGCACGGTCTGAATATCTCGATCACGCGCTGCTCGAACAACTACGGGCCGTACCACTTCCCGGAGAAGCTCATCCCGCTGTTCGTCACCAACCTGATCGACGGCTTGCACGTTCCCCTCTATGGCGAGGGAAACAACATCCGTGACTGGCTGCACGTGGACGACCACACCCGCGCCATCGCGATGGTGCTCGTCGGCGGCCGCGCCGGTGAGATCTACAACATCGGCGGCGGCACCGAGCTGACCAACAAGGAGCTCACGCAGATGCTGCTCGACTCCACCGGCAAGGACTGGTCCTACGTCGACCGCGTCGCCGACCGCCTCGGCCACGACCTGCGCTACTCCGTGGATATCTCGAAGATCCAGGCCGAACTCGGCTACGCGCCCCTCGTTCCGTTCGAACAGGGACTCGCGGACGTCGTGCAGTGGTATCGCGACAACCGCACCTGGTGGGAGCCGCTCAAGGCCCGTGCGGCATTGAGCTGATGACCCGCTATCTGATCACCGGCGCGGCCGGGATGCTCGGACGCGACCTGCAGGCCGCGCTCGCCGGCCGCGACGTCACAGCGTTCGACCGCACCGAGCTGGACATTACCGACCGGGCCGCGGTTCTGGCTCAGGTCGTCGGCTACGACGTCATCATCAACGCCGCCGCATACACGCAGGTGGACGACGCCGAGACGAATGAGGATGCCGCGTACGCGATCAACGCGACCGGCCCCCACAACCTGGCGCTGGCCGCATCCGCCACCGGGGCGAAGCTCGTGCAGATCTCCACCGACTACGTGTTCGACGGCAGCGCCACCGCACCCTACGCGGAGGACACCGAGATCGACCCGATCTCCGCCTACGGCCGCACCAAGGCCGCCGGCGAGGCGTTCGTAATGCAGGAACACCCGGCGGGCAGCTACATCGTGCGCACGGCCTGGCTCTACGGCCAACACGGCCCGAACTTCCCCAAGACCATGCTGAAGCTGGCTGCAGCCCGCGACACCCTCAGCGTCGTCGACGACCAGGTCGGTCAGCCAACCTGGACCGCCGACCTGGCCGCGCAGATCGTCACCCTGCTCGATTCCGACGCGCCCGCCGGCATCTACCACGGGACCAGCTCCGGCGTGACGAGCTGGTTCGGCTTCGCCCAGGCCGTCTTCGCCACGGCCGGCCTTGACCCTGAACGGGTCACTCCGACCGACAGTTCGCAGTTCGTGCGCCCGGCCCCCCGGCCCTCGTATTCGGTGCTCGGCCACGATGCCTGGGCTACCGCCGGGCTGTCCCCCATTCGCGACTGGCGCGAGGCTCTGGCCGCGGCGGCCGAGCAGGGGATCTTCGCGGACCAATGACCACACTGAGAGTCGTCCTGGACCAGATGATTGCACCGGTCCCGGGTGGCATCGGGCGTTACACCGAAGAACTGACCCGGGCCCTGATCGCGGCGGCGCCGGCCGGTTGCGACGTCGAAGGAATCGTGTCGTCGTCGTCGGCCGAGCACTACGCCAGGGTCGAAACGTCCCTGCCGGGTCTGGCCAGTCTGCACAAGACCACGTTGCCGCGGCGCGAGCTCACGGCGGCCTGGCAACTGGGCATCGCCAACAGTTCCGGGTCGGGCATGATCCATGCCCCCTCCCTGCTGGCGCCCCTGCGCAAGCACAGCATCGTCAACGACGGCACCCAGGTGACCGTCACCATTCACGACGTGCTGGCCTGGACGCATCCGGAGGCGCTCACTCCGGCGACCGTCGCCTGGACGAAGGTCATGGTCAAACGCGCCCGCAAACACGCGGATGCGATCGTGGTCCCCAGCCACGCCGTGGCCCACCAGCTCGCGAACATCGTCGACCTCGGCGACCGCGTGCGGGTGATCGGCGGCGGAATCGGCAGCGGCCTCCGCCTTCCGTCGAACTCCTCCGCGACGGAGATCATCGCGGAACGCCTGGCGTTGCCGAACGAGTACATCGTCACCGTCGGCACGCTCGAGCCCCGGAAGGCCATCACGGCGCTGATCACCGCCCTGGGCCTGCCGGGAGCGCCGGATCTCCCGCTGATCGTTCTGGGACCGGCCGCCTGGGGTGAGCTCGACGTGGCATCCGTCGCCGACGAGGCCGGCCTCCCGTGGGGCCGGGTGCGCGCCCTGAACGGGCTGACCGACGAAGAGTTGGCCGTGGTCATCTCCCGGGCGGCCGTGTTCGTCTACCCCAGCCGGGAAGAAGGCTTCGCCGGGCCGATGATCCAAGCGTTTTACCTGGGCACCCCGGTCGTGCATTCGGACGCCCCGGCCCTGGTCGAGGCCGCCGGCGACGCGGGGCTGGTCGTCGAGCGTGAGGATGCATCCGGGTACCCCGAGCGACTGGCTGCGGCCGTCACCCAGGTGCTGAGCGACACCACTCTCGCAAACCGGCTGCGCATCTTCGGTAGCGATCGAGCCCAGGCCTTCACCTGGCGCGATTCCGCCGAGCGCATCTGGCTGCTGCACGCGGACCTGTAACAGCACCACCGAGTCCGGGGCCGTTCGACCGAACCCGAACCCAACCGACCCTACGGAGCCGGTTCCGCCGTGGGCGGCGGAATCAGGGCGGCTTCGATCAGGCTGCGGATGACGTCGTAATCGGGATCCTCCGGGTCGACGTCGTTTTCCGGCACCAACTCGACGGACTGGATCGGCAGCGCCTTCGTCTTCGACGCCAGGTGCGTGAAATAGCCGAGCATGCCCTGAGGGATGTCGGTCTTCACGACCTGGCTGCCGGCCGATGCAACCGCCTGGAACTTCGTCAGTACGTTGGCGGGGCTCGCCTGCTGCAGGATCGCCTCCTGCACCTGCCGCTGCCGCACCATCCGGTCGTAGTCGCTCGTGTCATGGCGTGAGCGTGCGTACCAGAGGGCGTGGTACCCGTCCATGTGCTGCCTGCCGGGCTCGAACCAGAAGGCAACCTCGGTGAAGGTCTCGTCGGTATGCACGGGGACACGGTGGTCGACGTTGATGTCGACTCCGCCGAGCGCGTCGACGAGGTCGGAGAATCCCTGCATGTCGATCAATACGTAGTACTGGATCGTCAGCCCGGTCACGCCCTGGGCCGCGTCGCGCATGCCTTCGATGCCCGGTTCGCTGCCGCTGCCGACAGCATCCGGGTACATCTCCGGGCTCTTCACCTCCACCTCGGTGTAGATCGAGTTCAGCATGCACGCGGAGACCTCACAGCCGTCGATCGATCCGTACCCTTCCGGGTACAGGTCGGCGAGTGGCCCCGCAGAGAACGGCACGTCCTCCAGGTTGCGCGGCAAGCCGATCATGCTGGCCTGGCCGGTCTCCGCATCGATGCTGACCACGGAGATGCTGTCGGGGCGTAGACCCTCACGGTCGGGGCCGGCGTCGCCGCCGAGCAGCAGGATGTTGTAGCGGCCGTCGGAGGGCGGCTCCGTCGGGCCTGCCACGAAGACCGAGGAGAGGAACCCGCTGGCCGTCGTGGCCACGTACGCGCCGTACCCGGCCGTGCCGACCACGCCCACCATCAGCACCGTCGCGAGCCCGGCGATGATCGGGCGGGCCTTGGGGGTGGCGCGCACGAGGCGCACGAGGCGCAGCGTGTCCAGGGACAGGATCAGCCAGACCACACCGGAGAAGGCCAGCAGCAGGGCGGCCGCCCACAGGCCGATCGAGTTGGTGAACACGGTCAGAGCGACGGCAGGCCAGAGAGTGTAGACGACCCCCACGACCACCGCGAGGGCGAGCAGCGTGAGCGTCATGCCGAGGCCGAACCGGCCGAGCCGACGGTTGCCGGCCAGCACCTGCGCGGAGCCGGGCAGCACGAAGTTGAGCACGACGAGCCACCAGGCCCGTTTGGTCATGATCGGGGCGGACCCGAGATCCGGATGCCGGATCGGCGTGCGTGCACTGATCATAGTTTTGCTTGGAGGTCCAGGTTCTTCTGCTCGACTTGTGCGGCGAGCATCTCCCGATAGCCGAGCAGCTTGACCCGCAGGGAGTCGTCGGCGATGGCGAGGACCTTGACGGCGATCAGGCCGGCGTTGCGTGCTCCGCCGATGGAGACGGTGGCCACGGGCACCCCGGCCGGCATCTGCACGATCGACAGGAGCGAGTCCAGGCCGTCGAGCCGACCCAGCGGAACGGGCACGCCCACCACCGGCAGGGTGGTCACGGCCGCGAGCATGCCGGGCAGGTGGGCGGCGCCGCCGGCGCCGGCGATGATCACCCGGATGCCGCGCGCATGGGCGCTCTGGCCATAGGCGATCATCTTCTCCGGGGTGCGGTGCGCGGAAACGACCTGCACCTCGAAGGGAACGTCGAAGTCGCGCAGGAGTTGCGCCGCGTCGCTCATCACCGGCCAGTCGGAATCGGAGCCCATCACGACGCCGACCAGCGGCACCAGGGCGGTTTCGCGCGGGGCGGTCTCGAGCTCAGGGTTGTCTGTCACGCAGTCGATCCTATTTGGTCAGTCCTGAAAAACTGCCGCTGCGGCCCGCGCCTGGTACGCGACGAGGTCCAAATCGTCCCCACCGACGGTCACGTGGCCGACCTTGCGCCCCGGCCGGGGGTCCTTGCCGTAGGTGTGCACCTTGGCGGCCGGGTAGGCCTCGAACGCGGTCGGGTAGCGCGCGGACAGGGGCTCCGACGCCGGCCCGCCGAGGATGTTGACCATGACCGTCCACGGGTCCCTGACGTCGGTCGCCCCGAGGGGAAGGTCGAGCACGGCGCGCAGGTGCTGCTCGAACTGGCTCGTCGTCGACCCCTCGATCGACCAGTGGCCGCTGTTGTGTGGGCGCATCGCCAACTCGTTGACCAGGATGCGCTCATCCGTCGTCTCGAACAGTTCGACGGCCAGCATGCCGGTGGCGCCGATGCCCTCGGCGATGCGCACGGCGATGTCGGCGGCGGCCCGGGCCAGCCTGCCCTCGGACTGGGGTGCGGGCGCGATGACCTCGGCGCAGACGCCGCCCTGCTGCACGGTCTCCACCACGGGCCAGAGCGCGATCTGGCCGGACGGGCGTCGCGCGACCAACTGGGCGAGCTCGCGACGGAACTCGACCAGCTCCTCCACCAGGAGGGCGCCGTCGTTGCCGTCTTCGGCGAGCGCGGCGAACCAGTCGTCGGCCTCGTGCTCGTGGGTGACCAGCCGAACGCCCTTGCCGTCGTAGCCGCCGCGGGCCGTCTTGACGACCCCGCGACTGTTGTGCGCGGCCAGGAACGCGCCCAACTCAGCGGCGTTCTCGACCCGCGCCCAGTCGGGCACGGGCAGACCCAGCTCGCTCAGGCGCTGACGCATCAACAGCTTGTCCTGGGCGAAGAGCAGCGCGTCGGGGCCCGGGTGCACGGCCACGCCCCTGGCCACGAGCTCGCGCAGGATCCCCTGCGGCACGTGCTCGTGGTCGAACGTGACGACGTCGACGGTGTCGGCGAAGGCCAGCACCACGTCTCGGTCGCGGTAGTCGCCCACCTGCACCGCGGCCAGGTCGGCCGACATACCCTCGTTCTCGGCCAGCACCCGGATCCGGATGCCCAGGTTGACGGCCGCCGGAATCATCATCCTGGCCAACTGGCCGCCGCCGATAACGCCCACAGTCGTGTTCATCGCTCCACCAATTCCTTGGTACCGGTCATTGCCGGTACGGGTTCTCTCAGGCTGCAGGCTGGACCTCGCCGTAGACTCGGGTTCTCGACCTCTATCTTTGCCCATCATCCGGAGGGATGCATGCCGAGTACACAGCGCCGGTCAGCACGGCTTCTGGCCTTCGCCCACCAACTCGGCAAGTTCGGGGCTGTCGGCCTCGTCGGTTTCGTCGTGGACTTCACGGTCTTCAACCTGCTGCGCACCACGGTCTTCGACCCCGCCGTGGTGGAGTCCGGACCGATCTACGCCAAGGTCGTGTCGACCACGCTGGCCATCATTGTGAACTGGATCGGCAACCGCTTCTGGACCTTCGGGGCCAACCGCCAGTCGCGCACGTTGCGCGAGGCGGCCGAGTTCTTCGCGGTCAGTCTCGTCGGCATGGCCATCGGCCTCGCCTGCCTCTGGGTCAGCCGCTACGGGCTCGGCTACACCAGCCTGCTCGCCGACAACATCTCGTCGAACGTGATCGGGCTGGGGCTGGGCTCGGCCTTCCGTTTCGTGCTCTACCGGCACTGGGTGTTCTCCCCGCGGCGCGCGGCGACGGCCGACTCGGAGCGGGCGCTGGCTGCCTAGCGGGAGCCCCAGCGCGCGGTCTCGTCGGCGAGTGCTGACTGTTCCTGGCGGCGCAAGCCCATCAAGGTATGCGAGGACTCCATCAGGTCGTGCAACACCTGTTGCACCAGGGTGGCGTTGGGCACGTCTTTCAAGACGAGCGGATGCTCCAGCCCGGCGTTGATCAGAACGTCACCCGAGTGGGCCAGCGACTGCAGCCAGTTCTGGCGCACCGTCACGTCGTAGCCGCGGCTGTGCAGCAATTCCTGGCGGGTGCGCACGAAGAATCCGTGCCGGAAGATGATGCGCCGGGTGGTGATCGTGTAGCGGTTGTTCAGCCACGACATCAGCGGCAGTAGCCAGAGCAGCAGCACGAGGGCGGCCGCGGCAGCCAGCAGCGCGATATTCTGCCACGGCTCCGGCAGGGAACCGTAGAAGTACCCGGTGGCCGCGGAAATGGCCAGCAGCGCCAGGGTGGGCCAGAACAGGATTCGGGCGTGCGGCCGGAGCCCGGCCACGACCGACTCGGCCGGGGGAAGCACCTCGGCCGCCCCGAAGCCCGCTGTCTTTGTCATAATCCATTAATACCGCAGGTGGGTGACATCCCCGGCGGCGACAGCCTGCAATTCGCCGCTCGTCTGGTCTTCGACGATGAGCCGGCCGCTCCGGTCGAGCGCAATCGCGGTGCCGACCAGGTCGGTGCCACCGGGCAGTTCCACCCGCACGACCCCGCCGAGTGTGCCGCACGCTTCGGTCACCGCGCGCAAAAGCCCGCTTTGGACCGGGTCGCCCTCCGCGTCGAGGAAGGCCCGGGTGAGCTGCCGCAGTTCGGTGAGGTAGCGGGCGAGCACGGCATCCGGATCGGGGGCCGAACCGGTCACCAGCAGCAGCGACGTCGAGGTGAGCGTGGGCAGGTCGTGCTCGTCGAGGGACACGTTCAGGCCGGCGCCGATAACCAGCCCCTGCGCGCCGGGCAGCAGCTCCGAGAGGATGCCCGACACCTTGTAACCGTCGATCAGCACGTCGTTGGGCCATTTCAGGGTGACCTCGTGTCGGGGCGCCTCCTCGCCGGGTTCGTCCACCCGGGCTGCCAGGCTCGCCTCGACGACCGCGCGCACGGCCCGGGTCATCGCGGCTCCGGCGAGCAGGGGGAACCAGCCGAAGTGGTCGATCGGGAGCGGGGCGGCCGAGGCCCTCGGGCGGAGCAGCACCGAGATAGCGAGCGACTTTCCGGTGGGGGCGAGCCAGGTGCGACCCAGTCGGCCGCGACCGCGAGTCTGGTTGTCGGTGACGACCGTCGACAGGTCGGGCCAGGCTGCGGCATCCTCGCCCGCAGTGTGGGCGACGAGCACGTCGTTCGTCGACCCGGTCTCGGGCAGGTACTCGAAACGCGGCACGACCTCGCGGCTGAGCGGAAACTCCATCTGGTTCTCTCTCCCTGTGGCTAACTCCTGTAATTCTGGCGAATACGAGCGCAAATGGCACAATTCCGGCCCGAATCCGCCAATCCTCAGGAGTTGGCCACAGGAAGGCAGACGCACCCGACCAGCAAACCGGCCGGTTTTTGTAGACAATCGTCAACGATCGGGAGCAGGGGCTGGCCGGTAGAGTGAACCGCGTGACTGAGAACTCGCCCCTTGCGGGCCCCGACCTGTACACGACGGCTGGAAAGCTCGCCGACCTCAAGCTGCGCTATCACGAAGCCGTGACCGCCAGCGGCGAGGCCGCGATCGAGAAACAGCACGCCAAAGGCAAGATGACCGCGCGGGAACGCATCGACCTGCTGCTCGACCAGGGCTCCTTCGTCGAGATCGACGAGTTCGTGCGGCACCGCACGCACGCATTCGGCATGGAGAAGAAGCGGCCCTACGGCGACGCGGTCGTCACGGGCACCGGCACCATCCACGGCCGCCAGGTCTGCGTCTACTCGCAGGACTTCACCATCTTCGGCGGCTCGCTCGGCGAGGTTGCCGGCGAGAAGATCATCAAGGTGATGGACCTTGCCCTCAAGACCGGGGTGCCCATCATCGGCATCCTCGACTCCGGCGGAGCGCGCATCCAGGAGGGCGTCGTCGCCCTCGGCAAGTACGGCGAGATCTTCCGCCGGAACACGGCCGCGTCAGGCGTCATCCCGCAGATCTCGATCATCTGCGGCCCCGCCGCCGGCGGCGCCGTCTACTCCCCTGCCCTGACCGACTTCGTGATCATGGTCGACAAGACCAGCCAGATGTTCGTCACCGGCCCCGACGTGATCAAGACCGTCACGGGCGAAGACGTCGGCATGGAAGAGCTCGGCGGCGCGCTCACGCACAACACGATCTCCGGTGTGGCGCACTACCTGGCCAGCGACGAGCCCGACGCCCTCGACTACGCCCGCACCCTGCTCAGCTTCCTGCCGGACAACAACCTGGCCGACCTGCCCGTCTTCGACAGCGACATCGAGCTCGAGACGACGGATGGCGACCGGAACTTGAACACGATCATCCCCGATTCCGCGCACCAGCCCTATGACGTGAAGACCGTGATCGAGCACATCGTCGACCACGGCGACTTCCTCGAGACGCAGCCGTTGTTCGCCCCGAACATCGTCGTCGGCTTCGCCCGCGTCGAGGGACGCTCGATCGGCATCGTCGCCAACCAGCCCAACGCCATGGCCGGCACGCTCAACATTCCGGCCGGCGAGAAGGCCGCCCGGTTCGTGCGTTTCTGCGACGCGTTCTCGATTCCTATCCTCACCCTGGTCGACGTGCCGGGCTTCCTTCCCGGCACCGACCAGGAGTGGACCGGAATCATCCGCCGCGGCGCCAAGCTGCTCTACGCCTACGCGGAGGCGACCGTGCCTCTGGTCACCGTCATCCTGCGCAAGGCCTACGGCGGTGCATACATCGTGATGGGCTCCAAGCAGCTCGGCGCGGACATCAACCTGGCCTGGCCGACCGCGGAGATCGCCGTGATGGGAGGCCAAGGCGCCGTGAACATCCTGTACCGTGCCGAGATCAAGAAGGCCGAAGCAGCCGAGGAGGATGTTGCCGCCGTGCGCACCCGGCTGGCCAACGAGTACACCTACAACGTGGCGAGTCCGTTCCTGGCGGCCGAGCGCGGCGAACTGGACGGCATCATCGAGCCGGCCACGACCCGCGTCGCGGTGACCAAGGCCCTGCGCGCCCTGCGCACCAAGCGAGCGAGTCTGCCGCCCAAGAAGCACGGGAACATTCCGCTGTAGGCGGGTGCTATGACCGATTCATCGAATGTTACGAATGCCCCGAGCGCCCCGAGCTCAGCCGAGGAGACCGAGTCTGCGTCGCCCGAGGGTCCCCCGGTGCCCGGGCTGCGTTTCCTGACCCGCGGCGTCTCCCCCACCGAGGCGGCCGCCGTGTCGGCCGTGCTGCACGGCCTGGTGCGCGAGGAGGGCGACAACCTGCGCCAGGCGCCGGTGCGCGGCCAGAGCGCGTGGCAGCGCAGCCAGCGCAGTGTCCGGGTGGCTCTGACCCCCGGCGCGGGCCGCTGGCGCGGGTTCTCGGCCTGACCCTTCGGTTCCCAACCGTCGGGGGCTCCCGGTCCCCCTAAATGCCGACTTTTTTTACCGAACCGGTTCGACCAGTATTGGCATTGCTCGGTGATGCTCTTAAGAGTTCACGACTAAAGCCCGTCGACTAGGGTAAGCAGTCGGGTTTTGGGGGCGCGTCAGGGTGACATTCGGGTTGTCGCCCTGGCACGAAAGTCGAAAGGGATCAACCACGGTTGGTCCCTTTCGCATTTGCCGGCGTGGCCCGGGTGTAACCCCGTCTCGAACGAATTCGACGGAGATTTTGAGGAAAACGGCCCCAAACACTCCGAAAAAGTGGTTGCAGACGAAAATCTCCGTCGAATTGGTGTGCGCTCGGCGCACGGTGCTCCGCGTGCTGACCAACTAGCCCGGGCCGGAGGACGTCAGGACCGGGTTGCGCGGGATCTCCAGCCACAGGTGCACCTCAGGCTCCGGTGACTCCTGGCCGAGGGCGATCAGCTTCGCGTCTGCGCTGCTGAGACCCACCACGGTGACCGCGGTCGCGGACCCGTCGCCGGCGGTCCGGGCGATGATCGTGTCCGCCAGGGTGGAGTTGATCGCGGTCGCCAGAGTGTTGAGCACCGATTCCAGCTCCGCGCCGCGGATGTCGTCGATACTGCCCTCGTCGAGCAGGGTGACGATGGCGCCGCGGCGACGCGCGGCCATGATCGCGTCACGCACGGCGTCATTGAGCAGCTTCCGTCCGCGGATCTCGTCCCGCACAGCCGCCTCCAGGTAGCGGGACTCCTGACGCTGCTCGTCGTTCAGCACCCCGCCCTGGTCGATGATCCGGCGCAGCATCGGGGCCGCAAGCCGGATGGTCTGGGCGAGCCGAACCTGGCGCTCGTAGAGGTGCGCGTCCTGGGCGGCCTGCCACTCGGTGGCCTCCTGCTCGGCCAGGGCGTACTGCCGGGCGTCGCGGCCTGCCTTGGCCAGCGCCCGCGCCAGGATGACCGCGACCGCGACCCAGACCACACTGCCGATGACGCCCATGGAGCCCAGGGCCGCCGGGCCAGCCCAGAAAATCGTGTGCACGACCAGCGTCGCGGCGCCGACCCAGGCCAGGCCTGGGCGCCGGCGGGTGGCGGTAATAGTCATCAGGGTGCCCACGGCCGCGACATTCCAGGTGGCGTAGCCGTTGTCGACGGAGCCGTCGAGCTGGCTCCCCACGAGCAGCGGCAGCATCGCACAAACAGCGACGTTGAAGAACGCCAGCCACACCGGCATCCGCATCGGGCTCGTCGGCCAGAGGCTGAGCACGGTCGCCACACCGTAGACGAGCAGCGCCAGGATCGCCGGCACCGGGCTGCGCGGTTGGCCCAGCGAGTAGAAGCCGAGCACGATGTGGTAGGCGGAGAACATTGCGGCCAGGGAGAGCACGAGTCCGCGCGGAACGGTGATCACTCGGGACGTCCTTTCTGGGCCGGCGGCCACTCGATGGTGATCGTCGTTCCGCGGCCCACCCCGGCGCGCACGCGCACGGATCCGCCGGCGCTGGCCACCCGGTCCTGGATCGAGATGCGCAGTCCGAGCCGTTCCGCCGGCACAAGCTCTGGGTCGAAGCCCACGCCGGTGTCGGCGATCGTGATGGTGCAGCCCCCCCGGGCGTTCCCGCTCATCGTGAGGGCGCGGTCGGGCTCGAAGCTCGGCGTGCCGGCATGCTGGGCGCTGTTCACCATGGCTTGCACGCTCGCGGCGAGGATCGCCTCGCTCGCGTGGACCGGGAGGCGCAACCCGTCGATCTCGCACTCGTCGACGGTGAACGGCACCGGCAGCCGGTCGGCGGCGGCCCGGATCTGCGCACTGAGCTCGCTGAAGGCAACCGTGCTGTCGTCACCGGCAGGCACGATGGCGGCGTCGTTGAGCCGGGTGAGGGCATCAGAGGCCATGCCGGAGGCCAGCTCGGCCGCCTTCGGGCTGCCGGCCGCGGCGGCGGCGAGGAACGTGGCCAGCACGCTGTCGTGCACGATCGAGTCGACCTGCACGCGCTCGACCTCCGTCGCGTGCTGCCGCACGGCGTTCCCATACTGGTGCAGCGCGTTGGTCTGCGCGTTGTCGACCGCGAGGGCCGTCTGCCGCAGCATGAAGATGATGATCAGGATGACCTGGCCGAGGATTATCGCGTAGACCGTGTCCAGAGACGACAGAAGAACATCGGCGTCGCCGCCGGACGGTGTCGACCGCACCACGCCGTAGACGATCGGCACGACCACCGTGTAGATGACGGCCCAGAACACCGGGAAGGCCAGAGCGGCGCAGGCCGTTGCGATGGTGCACATGTACCAGAGCCACGGTTTGCCGTCGAGCACGGCCGCGGGGTCACGCATCAGCATGGGCCAGGCCAGCAGCGCCGCCAGATAGAGCATCGCCACGGTTCCGGCAGATGCCCGCACCCCGACCTTGGTCACGGCGGCCACCACGACCGCCGCCAGCGACAGGCCGAGCAGCAGCGGCGCGAGCAAACCCATCACCGGCACCCGCACCGGGGCCTGCGCGAGCATGATCGGCATCGCCTGGAGGGCGAAGACCACGCCGACGCCGGCGACGGAACGCGAGGCCACGACTTCGATCCGGGTGCGGCTGATCGGGTTGCGCGGCTGTTTGGGCCCCACGATCGGGTCGGAATCGAGCAGCTCGGCGTCCGAGTGCGCCGCGGTGGAGCCCAGAGGGCCGGAGCCCGCGGGCTTACCCGCGGGCATCTCCGCCATCCGGGTCGAGGCCCGGCAGGATTCCGTCTTCGACGGCGCGCCGGAGCAGGTCCACCTTGGTGGGTGCCGGACGGCCGACCTCCACGTATTTCACCCGGATCCGGTCGAGGTACTCACGGGCGGTCGAGTGCGCGATGCCAAGCTGCATCGCCACCATTTTGAGGGGGAGCCCCGACGCGTAGAGGTGCAGCACGTCACGTTCGCGCCGGCCGAGCTGGGCCTTGGCGAAGTCGCGGTCGGCGTCGATGGCCGTGGCCCACTCGAGGTTGTTGAGAACGTCGCCGCGGGCCACGGATGCGACGGCCGCCATGACCGTGGTGGTGGGGGACGATTTGGGGATGACGCCGGCCGCGCCCGCGGCGAGCGCCTCGCGCACCAGGGCGACCCGATCGGCGATGCTGTGCACGAGGACCGACGCGCCCGTGCTCCGGGCACGGTGCACATTGTCGGTGACGCGGGATCCATCGCCCAGCGACAGATCCAACACGATGACGTCTACGGCGCGGCCGTCGATGCCGTTCACGAGCTCCTGCACGGTGGGCGCGGTGAAGACGACCTCGTAGCCGACGTTCTCACAGGCCGCCTTGATGCCCAGGCGCACCGACTCGTGATCGTCGGCGATGCCCACCCGCACGGGATGGCCGAGTTCGAGGGCGCCGGGAATTCCCGGGGCCGAGGGGAGAGGTGTTGCTGGCTGGTTCACGGTTCCTACATCCTCACGTTGTCGTACAGGTCAACGATAGCTACCGGGACAGGAGCGCGACGGCTTCGACATGGTGGGTATTGGGGAACAGGTCGAAGGCACGCAGCCGGCGCAGGATGTACCCGTGACCGGCGAGGAGGGCGATGTCGCGGGCCAGGGCGACGGGGTCACAGGCCACGTAGACGATCTGGGCCGGTTCCACGGCGCCGAGCAGGTCGATGACCTCCTTGCCGGCGCCGGAGCGTGGCGGGTCGAGGATCACCGTGGCGGCCGACTGGCGAGCCTTCTCGGCGGCGCTCGAATCGCGCACGAGCGCGTTCAGGAACCGGTCGACGCGGGAGGTCTGCACGCTGGCCCCCACCCATTCGGCGAGGTTCTCAGCCGCGAAGTCCGTGGCCTGCGGGTCGCTCTCGACGCTGGTCATGCGCACCACGCTGCCGAACCGGTCGCCCACGGCGGCGGCGAGCAGGCCGACCCCGCCGTAGAGGTCCAGGTTCGCGGCCCGGGGGTCGAAGGCGTCCGCGTCGATGATGTCCTGCACCGCGCGGTAGAGGGTCTCGGCGGCGCTGGTGTGCACCTGCCAGAACCCAGCGGCGTCGAGGCGGAACTCGCGCTCGCCCACAACCTCGCGGATCAGCGTTTTCGGGGTGTGCCGGCGCCGGCCCTTGTCGTCCTGCTCCGCCACCAGGATCTGCACGGTGCCCAGGCTCGGGGCGACGATGTCGACGGATGCGGCGCCGGGAAACATTTTGTCCAGCGGTGCGGCCGCCTCGAGCAGGCGGTCGGCCAGCGGCAGGTCGCCGACCGGGATCACCCGGTGCGAGCGGGCGGCATAAGGGCCGACAGAGCCGTCCTCGTCCACGTGCAGGCGCACGCGGGTGCGCCAGCCGGTGCCGTCGGCGGCGTCGCCGGGCGAGGCGTTGGGGCCGACCGGGACCGGCTCGACCATGACCTCGGACTCGATACCGGCCATCCGTTTCAAGGCGTCAGCCAAAACCTGGCGCTTCAGCTCGCGCTGGAAACCGAGCTCGATGTGGCCGAACTCGGCGCCGCCGGCCCGGTCTACGGGGTCGCGGTCGAGGGCGGCGGCGGCCCAAATGTGCGGCTGACGCTCCGGTGCCGGGGTGAGCACTTCGACGGTCTCCGCCCGCCAGAAGCTTTTGTGGCTGGCCGAGGTCAGCCGGGCGCGCACGCGCTCCCCCGGCAGTGTGTCACTCACGAAGACCACGCGGCCCTCGTGCCGGGCGATGAAGATGCCGCCGTGGGCTACGTTGGTGACGTCGAGTTCGAGTTCCGTGCCCACTTCTGCGGAGTGCCCGTTCGAATCTGCCTGAATGTCATTGCTGGAGCCCATCCTTCGATGATCCCACACCACGTGCACCCCCACCGAAGGAAACCCATGCGCTTGTACCTGGCGTCCACGTCTCCGGCCCGGCTGATGCTGCTGCGCACCGCGGGGATCGAACCTGTCACAGTTGCGCCCGACGTCGACGAGGACGTGGTCGCCGCCGACGCGGCCCGGTCGGGCGGCGGACCACTGACTCCCCACCGGGTCGTGGAGCTGCTGGCGCGGGCCAAGGCGGAGGCCGTGTCCCGCGTGTTGACCGACAGCGGCGACATCACCGACGGCCTCGTGCTCGGCGGCGACTCGGTCTTCGTGATCGACGACGTCATCTACGGCAAGCCGCACACCGCCGAGAAGGCGCGGGAACGCTGGCACCTGCAGCGCGGCCGAACCGGGCAGCTGTATTCGGGCCATTGGCTGATCGACCACTCGGCCGGCGTGGCCGGGCACGGTGTCGGCGCCGTCGCCGTCGCGGACGTCACCTTCGCCGACGACATCGAGGATGCGGAGCTGGACGCCTATATCGCCACCGGCGAGCCTCTGCTCGTGGCCGGGGCCTTCACCATCGACAGCCTCGGGGCGCCGTTCATCACCCACATCAGCGGGGATCCGTCCACCGTCGTCGGGCTCTCGCTGCCGACGCTGCGCCGGCTGGTGACCGGTCTCGGGCACGCGTGGCCGAGCCTGTGGAACCGCACCGACAACTGACAGATTGCTGGTTTTCGAGGTTGTTTGTAGGCATCCGCACCTTTCTCCGGCCTCTTTTTGTGGGAGAGAACCAAAAACCCGGTCGCTCTGCCCCATAAGCTAGGGCACTGTGCCCCCAATAACGAAGGTCCTCATCGCAAACCGGGGCGAAATCGCCGTCCGGGTGATCCGAGCCGCAAAAGACAGCGGCATTGCCTCGGTTGCCGTCTACGCTGACCAGGATCGCGACTCGATGCATTCGCATCTGGCCGACGAGGCCTACGGTCTCGACGGAACCACGAGCGCCGACACCTACCTCGTCATCGAAAAGCTGCTCTCCGTGGCCCGACGGTCCGGCGCCGATGCCGTGCACCCCGGCTACGGGTTCCTCGCCGAGAACGCCGACTTCGCCCGCGCCGTGATCGGGGCCGGCCTGATTTGGATCGGCCCCTCCCCCGACGCCATCGAGAAGCTCGGCGACAAGGTCTCCGCACGGCACGTCGCCGAGAAGGTGCATGCGCCGATGGCGCCCGGCACCCTCAACCCGGTGGCGGATGCCGCGGAGGTGCTCGATTTCGTCGACCTCCACGGCCTGCCGGTCGCGATCAAGGCGGCCTTCGGCGGCGGCGGTCGCGGCCTCAAGGTCGCCCGCACCCGCGAGGAGGTGCCCGAGCTCTTCGACTCCGCCACCCGCGAGGCCATTGCCGCGTTCGGTCGGGGCGAATGCTTCGTTGAAAAGTACCTGGACAAGCCGCGCCACGTCGAGACCCAGTGCCTCGCCGACGCATCCGGTACGGTCGTTGTCGTCTCCACCCGCGATTGTTCCCTGCAGCGCCGCCACCAGAAGCTGGTCGAGGAGGCCCCCGCGCCGTTCCTGACCGACGCGCAGCGTAACGAGATGTATCGCGCGTCCAAGGCGATCCTCGCCGAGGTCGGCTACGTGGGCGCCGGCACCTGCGAGTTCCTGATCGGCCAGGACGGCACCGTCTCGTTCCTGGAGGTCAACACCCGGCTGCAGGTCGAGCATCCCGTGTCCGAGGAAGTGACCGGAATCGATTTGGTGCGCGAGCAGTTCCGCCTGGCCGAGGGCGGTCGCCTCGACTACCCCGACCCGGAGCCGATCGGACACTCCTTCGAGTTCCGCATCAACGGCGAGGATGCCGGCCGCGGCTTCATGCCGGCCCCCGGCCCCGTGCACGTCTTCAAGCCCTCCGGGGGCCCCGGGGTGCGCGTGGACAGCGGCGTCACCGCCGGCGACGTCATCTCGGGTTCGTTCGACTCCCTTCTCGCAAAGCTCATCGTCACCGGCGCCACCCGCGAGGAAGCGCTCGAGCGTTCCCGCCGGGCCCTGGACGAGTTCGAGGTCGCGGGTCTCCCCACCGTGCTGCCGTTCCACCGCCGGATCGTGCGCGACCCCGCGTTCGCCCCTGCCGACGGTGAGCCGTTCACGATCTTCACCCGGTGGATCGAAACCGAGTTCGTCAACGACATCGAGCCGTGGAACGGCTCGCCGGAAGTGCTGACCGGCCCCGCTAAGCGCCACAACGTCGTCGTCGAGGTGGAGGGGCGACGGATCGAGGTCAGTCTGCCGGTCCGCCTGCTGCCCGGCGCCGCCTCCGAGAACACGGCCGGCCCGGCACCCCGTCGGCGCGGCGGCTCCCCCTCCGTCAGCTCGGCCACCGGCGACGCCGTACACGCCCCGATGCAGGCGACCATCGTGAAGCTGGCCGTGGCCGAGGGCGACCTCGTCGTCAAGGGTGATCTGCTGCTGGTGCTGGAGGCCATGAAGATGGAGCAACCACTGACCGCCCACAAGGACGGCATCGTCGGCAACGTGGGGGCGATCATCGGCGCGACCGTGGCCTCTGGCTTCCTGCTGATGGCCGTCATGGACGCCGTGGAAGCCGTGGAAGCCGTGGACGCCTGACCCGCGTCACCGGCTGACACGTCAACGCCCTCGTTCCAAGAGCGAGGGCGTTGTCTTTTCTTTCGTTTGTGGTGTCTCTCGAAGGCGTCAGAGCACGATGTGCATGGCGCGGGCGGCATCCGTGATCGAATGCGTCAGCGACGGGTAGACCGGGAACGCTCGTGCGACCTCGTCGACGGTGAGCCGGTGCTCCACGGCCAGGGCTAGCGGGAAGATCAGTTCGCTGGCCTTAGGGGCCACGATCACGCCGCCGATGACGGTGCCGGTGGTGGTGGTGGCGAACAGCTTCACGAAGCCGTCCTTGATGCCCATCATCTTGGCCCGAGGGTTCGAAGCGAGCGGAAGCTTGTAGATGCTGCCGCGAGTGAGGCCGTCCTCGATCTGCTTCTGGGTCCAGCCGACCGTGGCGATCTCCGGCTGCGTGAAGATGTTGGCCGCGACGTTGCGAATCTCGATCGGGTTGACCGCGTCGCCCATGGCGTGGAACACGGCCGTGCGGCCCATCATCGAGGCGACGGATGCCAGCGGCAGCTCGGTCGTGCAGTCCCCGGCCGCGTAGATGTTCGGCATCGACGTGCGCGCGACCCGGTTCACCCGGATGTGACCGGAGTCAGTGAGCTGCACGTCGGCTTCCTCGAGGCCGAGGCCCTTCGTGTTCGGCACGGACCCGACCGCGATCAGGCAGTGGCTACCCTCGACGGTTCGGCCGTCGGCCAGCGTGGCCAGCACTCCACCCACCGTGCGCACGACGGACTCGGCGCGGGACTTGCTGAGCACGACCATGCCGTTGCGCTTGAATACGTTCTCGACCACGTTCGCGGCGTCGGCGTCCTCACCGGGCAGCACGCGGTCGCGGCTGGAAATCAGGGTGACCTTGGCACCGAGGGCGCGGTAGGCGGAGGCGAATTCGGCCCCGGTCACCCCGGAGCCCACGACGATGAGGTGTTCGGGTACGGCCCGCAGGTTGTAGAGCTGCGTCCAGGTGAGGATGCGCTCGCCGTCGGGGAGCGCGGTGGGCAGGATGCGCGGGGTTGCCCCGACGGAGACGACAATCGTGTCGGCCTCGATCCGGTCGAAGTCCGTGCCGGAGCCGTCTTCGGCCGTGGACACGATCACGCCGCTGGTACCGTCCAGCCGGCCGTGGCCGTGCACCAGGTTGACCCCGGCGCGCATGAGGGTGGACTTCATGTCTTCGGACTGCTGGCGGGCCAGTGCCAGGAGCCGCTTGTTGACCGCGGCGAGGTTGATGGCCACCTCGGGGCGGGCCGGCTTGCCTTTTTCGCCGCGCACGAACAGCTGTACGCCGAGCTCGGTCGCGTCGTGGATCGAGTTGGTGGCCTCGGCCGTTGCGATGAGGGACTTGGACGGGACGACGTCCGTGATCACGGCCGAACCGCCGACGCCGACACGCTCGATCAGGGTGACCTCGGCGCCCTGCTGAGCGCCGGCCAGGGCGGCCTCGTACCCACCGGGGCCTCCGCCGAGGATAGCGATGCGCTGCTTGCGTTCGAAGTCGTAGGCCATGCTCATATTCTCCTGCCCCGGCGCGCCCGCCGCCAAACCCCGGGGCTCCGCTCCCCCGTCGACGAACCAATTCGACGGAGATTCTGCCCAAAATTGACGTTCAGGCCCCTTTTTCGCCGTGAAATCCCAAAATCTCCGTCGAATTGAACAAGGGAACGGTCCCGAAATCGGCGGGCAATTAGAGTAGGGGGATGCTGAAGACCGACAATAACTTGCTTGACGCGCCAGAAACCGATCCGTTTGATGTTGCACGGACCGCCGCTTCTGAAATCGCCGAAGCCACGGGCGTAGCCCGCCACGACATCGCCCTGACCCTGGGCAGCGGATGGGGCAAGGCCGCCGATCTCATCGGCGAGACCACGCACACCCTCGACGCGCAGTACATCACCGGTTTCAGTGCACCCGCCCTGGCCGGCCACGCCGGCACTCTGCGCTCGGTGCTGCTGCCCAGCGGCAAGCGCGCCCTCCTCATCGGCGCCCGCACGCACTATTACGAAGGCCACGGCGTGCGCCGGGTCGTGCACAGCGTGCGCACCGCCGCCGCCACCGGCGCGACGACCATGATCCTCACCAACGGTGCCGGCGGCATCCGGGAGACCTGGAAAGCCGGCACCCCCGTGCTGATCAGCGACCATATCAACCTCACCGCCGACTCGCCCCTCGAGGGCGCGACGTTCGTCGACCTGACCGACCTCTACTCGCGCCGCCTGCGCGACCTGGCCCGCACCATCGACCCATCGCTCGACGAGGGCGTGTACTGCCAGTTCCGCGGCCCGCACTACGAGACGCCGGCCGAGGTGCAGATGGCCAAGGTCATCGGCGGCCACATCGTCGGCATGTCGACCGCCCTCGAGGCGATCGCCGCCCGCCAGTCGGGCATGGAGATCCTCGGTCTGTCGCTGATCACCAACCTCGCGGCCGGAATCCAGCAGGACCCGCTCAGCCACTCGGAGGTGCTCGAGGCCGGAAAGCTCGCCGAGCCCTTCATCAGCGCGCTCCTCGCCCGGATCGTGGCCGCACTGTGAGCCTCGACAATACCGACCCGCAGATCACCGGCCGGCATTCCGCCGCTGCCGACGCTGCTCCCGCGTCCGCTGCCGGTGCCGATGCCGGTGCCGATGCCGCCACCGGCACCGGCGCCACCGAAACAGTCCTGCCCGACACGATGGTCATCAACACCATCGGCGCCGACGACGACACAGGCACCGGCACCAGCACGGATGCCGTGAGCGGCAGCGAGACCGGCACCGACTCCGCTCCGGCCGCGGCTGCCACGCCGACCGTGATCGCCGTGGCCAATGCCTGGCTCAGCCAGGACCCCGATCCCGAGACCCAGGCCGAGCTGCGCCTCCTGCTGCGCGGGGCCGGCGACGGCGACCCCGTCGCACTCGCGGAGCTGCACGCCCGCTTCGACGAGCGCCTCGCCTTCGGCACGGCGGGTCTGCGCGGCGCCATCGCCGCAGGCTCCAACCGGATGAACCGCGTACTCGTCTGCCAGGCAGCCGCCGGCCTCGCCGCGTTCCTGACGAAGAACGCCGCCCCGGGCCGGGTCCCCTCGGTCGTCATCGGCTATGACGGGCGCAAGAACTCGCAGGTCTTCGCCACTGACTCGGCCGCGATCATGGCCGGTGCAGGGGTACGCGCCATCCTGCTCCCCCGTTTACTACCGACCCCCGTGCTCGCGTTTGCTGTGCGCCACCTCGACGTCGGCGCGGGCATCATGGTCACCGCCTCGCACAACCCGCCCAACGACAACGGCTACAAGGTCTACCTGGGCGGCGCCAACCAAGGCTCCCAGATCGTTTCGCCCGACGACGCCGCGATCGCGGCCGAGATCCTGCGCGTCGCCGCGGAGGAACGGGTTCCCGACCTGCCCCGGGCACCCTACGAGACGGCGCCCGAGTCGATCGTGCAGGCCTACATCGACGCGACGGCAGGTCTTGCCCGCCGGCCCCTCGCGCAGGTCAACACGGTTTACACGGCCCTGCACGGCGTCGGCTGGGACACCACCCGCCGGGTGCTTCAAGCCGCCGGCTTCGACCTTCCCACGCTCGTCGACGCCCAGATCGCCCCGGATGCCGCCTTCCCCACGGTCTCCTTCCCAAACCCCGAAGAACCCGGCGCGATGGACCTCGCCTACGAGACGGCCCGTGAGACCGGCGCCGAGCTGATCATCGCCAACGACCCCGACGCCGACCGCCTTGCGATCGCCATCCCGCAAGAGGGGTCCCCCGACGGGTACCGGCGTCTCAGCGGCAACGAGGTCGGGGCGATCCTCGGCTGGCGAGCCGCGGAACTGGCCGCGAGCGTCACCGGTGACGGCGGCGCCACCGGCACCCTCGCGTGCTCCATCGTCTCCACCCCGGCGCTGGAGGCCGTGGCGAAGGCCTACGGGCTGCGGTTCACCGACACCCTCACCGGCTTCAAGTGGGTGTCGCGCGCGCCCGACCTGATCTTCGGCTTCGAGGAGGCCCTCGGCTACCTCGTGAACCCCGAGACCGTGCGCGACAAAGACGGCATCTCCGCCGCCGTGGCGCTGCTCTCCCTGGTCAGCAATCTGAAGGCGGAGGGCGTCACCCTCGCCCAGCACCTCGACCGTTTCAGCGAACGCTTCGGCCACTTCGCCTCCGGCCAGATCTCGGTGCGCGTCACCGACCTGACCGAGATCGAGCAGGTCATGGCGCGGCTGCGCGAGACACCCCCGGTCTTCGTCGGCAGCATCGCCGTCGACCACATCGACGACCTCTCCGGGGGCTTCAACGGCCTGCCGCCCAGCGACGTGCTGCGCATCCGGCTGGCCGACGGCTCCCGCGTCATGGTGCGCCCGAGCGGCACCGAGCCCAAGCTCAAGGTCTACCTCGACACCAGCAGTTCCGTCGGCACGGTCGCCGAACGCCGGGCCGCCGCCGAGGCAACCCTCGCGGAGCTCGACCGGGGCATGCGCGACCTGATCGCGTAGCCCCGCGAAGCGCGGTGCAGCATCCGTTCGCACGGCGCGCGGGTGTTGCGCCGCTGCGCGGGTGGCGTGCCTCGCGCGCAAGGGCGCAGCTGCAGCGCACCGCCGCGAGGGCGTCAGCCCAGGGCGGTCTCCAGCTTGGCGGTGAGCTCGTCCACATCGAAGTAGTTGTCGATCACGACGATATCGGCATTGGTCTTGCCGATGGCGTCGACCAGCTCCGACGAGGTCAGGATGACCTGGGCATCCGCCCCGACCGTGCTCACCCCGGCGATGTCGGTGGCCGTGACGAAGGCTTCGATATCGAGGCGTTTGAGCGCGCGCTCGGCGTTGATTTTGAGGATGGCGGAGGTTCCCACTCCCACCCCGCAGAGTGCGACGATCTTCATGAGGGCTCCTCGGTTGCGGTCGGCACGCCGAGCAGGGCGCGGATGGCGTCGGCATCCGTGGCCGCGGCGAGCGAGGGGATGACGTGCGCGTCGTTGAAGACGTTGGCCAGCTCGGCCACGAGCAGCACGTGCTCGTCGGAGCTGGTGACGGCGAGCCCGAGCACCACGCTGACCGGGTCGTTGTGCGGATGTCCGAACGCGACCGGGTCGGCCAGGGTCACGATGCTGAGACCCTCGGTGTGCACATCGGGTCCGGGTCGGGCGTGCGCGAGCGCCAGCCCGGGGGCGATGACCACGTAGGCACCGAATTCCTCGATGACGGCGATCATGCGCTTCGTGTATTCGGGGGCGGTGGCGCCGGAGCGCTCGAGGGCGCCACCGGCGGCGGCCACCGCGCCGCGCCAATCGTCGACGTGGACGCCGATCGCGATGGCTTCGAGGGGCAGGGGCGGAAGGGGCATGGGAACTTTCACGGGGTAGGGGGTCGGCTTTCGCGAGTCGCTCAGGCGCTTTCGAAACCGGCGACGATGGCGTCCGCCAGTTCTTCGCGTTCGTCGAGCGGAAGGAACGCGGCCTGCGCCGCGTTGAGCTGGAAGACCTCGAGGTCGTCGATGTCGTAGCCGAACGCATCGCTGAGCAGCGCGAGTTCCTGGGTCAGGGTGGTGCTGCTCATCAGGCGGTTGTCGGTGTTGACCGTGACTCGGAAGCCCAGCTGGTAGAGCAGGTCGAAGGGGTGGTCGAGCAGGTCCGCGCCCCACGCGGCGATTGCGCCGGTCTGCAGGTTGGACGACGGGCTGAGCTCGAGGGCGATGTCGCGGTCGCGCACCCACTGCGCCACCGGGCCGAGCGTGACGTAGGTGTTCTCCGCGTCTTCGCGCCCGATCACGATTTCCTCGGCCAGACGCACGCCGTGGCCCAGGCGCAATGCCCGGCCGTCGTAAAGCGCCCCACGGATGCTCTCCAACCCGTCAGCCTCGCCCGCATGCACGGTGACGGGCAGGAAGGCCTTCGCGAGGAAGTCGAACGCGTCCCGGTGGTGGTGGGCCGGGAACCCCAGTTCGGCCCCGGCGATGTCGAAGCCGACAACCCCGTTGGAACGATGCCGCACGGCGAGTTCCGCGATCTCCAGGCTGCGCTCGGCATGCCTCATGGCCGTGATCAGCTGGCCGATCCGAATGCGGGACCCGGCACCCGCGACCAGCGCGATGCCGGCCTCGATGCCCTCCTGCACCGCCTCGACGCTCTGGTCGAGGGTGAGGCCGCGGGCCAGGTGCTGCTCGGGGGCCCAGCGGATCTCCCCGTAGATCACGCCGTCGGCGGCGAGGTCCTCCACGAATTCGCGGGCCACGCGCACCAGGGCCTCGCGGGTCTGCATCACGCCGACGGTGACGTCGAAAGTCTTCAGGTAGTCGACCAGGGTGCCGGAGTCGGCCTGGGTGCTGAACCAGGAGCCGAGCGATCGGGCATCCGTCGCCGGCAGCGCCAGCCCGACCGCGCCGGCCAGCTCGATGATGGTCTGCGGGCGCAGGCCGCCGTCGAGGTGGTCGTGCAGGGAGATCTTCGGCAGTGCGTTGATGCTCGTGCCGGCACCGGGCAGCAGGTAGTCCTCAGGGCTCGTGTTCACCCCCCTAATCTACCGGCTGGGTGCTGAGAGTCACACTGCTGGCTGAGCCGGCCCGCACATCCGTTCAGATGCACGGGCCGAGACCGGCCGGGCGGTTCAGCGGCCGATACGCTCGGCGATCAGCGGGCCGCCGTCCTGCACGGGCTCGCCGGGGTCGCCGATGCGATATGCGCCGTCCACGGCCTCCAGGGCCCGCGCGAAGCGCTCGGGTTCGTCGGCACTGAGGGTGAACAGGGGCTGGCCGGCGCGCACGGTATCGCCCGGCTTGGCGTGCAGGTCGATGCCGGCGGCGTGCTGCACCGGATCCTGCTTGCGGGCGCGGCCGGCGCCGAGGCGCCAGGCGCCGATGCCGAACGGCAGCGCCTGCTGCTCGACGAGCACACCGTCGCGCAGGGCGGTGACGACGTGGGTCTCCCGGGCCACGGGCAGCGGGGCGTCGGGATCGCCGCCCTGGGCACGGATCACGTCGCGCCACTTGTCCATGGCGCGTCCGTCCGTGAGAGCGGATTCCACGTCGACGTCGGTGATGCCCACCAGAGCGAGCATCTCCCGGGCCAGGGCCACGGTGAGCTCGACGACATCCGCCGGCCCGCCGCCGGCGAGAACCTCGACCGATTCACGCACCTCGTTGGCGTTTCCGATCGCGAGCCCGAGCGGCACGTTCATATTGGTGAGCAGAGCGGATGTCGCCACGCCGGCGTCCTCGCCGAGGGCGACCATGGTGCGGGCGAGCTCCCGGGACCGTTCGATGTCTTTCAGGAACGCGCCCGACCCGAACTTCACGTCCAGGACGAGGGCGCCGGTGCCCTCCGCGATCTTCTTCGACATGATCGACGACGCGATCAGCGGGATCGCCTCGACGGTGCCGGTGATGTCGCGCAGCGCGTAGAGCTTGCCGTCGGCCGGGGCCAGACCGCCGCCCGCAGCGCAGATCACGCCGCCGAATTCCTGCAGCTGCGCGAACATCTCCTCGTTGGTGAGGTGCGCACGCCAGCCGGGGATGGATTCGAGCTTGTCGAGGGTGCCGCCGGTGTGGCCGAGGCCGCGGCCGGACAGCTGCGGCACGGCCGCACCGAAGACCGCCACGAGTGGCATCAGCGGCAGGGTGATCTTGTCGCCGACGCCGCCGGTGGAGTGCTTGTCGGTGGTCGGCTTGCCGAGTCCGGCGAAGCTCATCCGCTCACCGCTGCTCAGCATCGCCATGGTGAGATCCTTGATCTCCCGGCGATTCATGCCGTTCAGGAAGATCGCCATGGTCATGGCGGCCATCTGCTCGTCGCCGACGTAACCGCGCGTGTACGCGTCGATCAGCCAGTCGATCTGCGGCGTGCTGAGCTCGCCCCGATCACGCTTGGCATGGATCAGGTCCACGGCGTCGAAGGCCTCGATACGGTTCTCGTTGGTGCTCACAGCTACTCTTCCTGATATTCGGCGAGCTGCCTCGGCCCGAAGGCGTCCGGCAGCACTTCATCGATGGTGCGCACACCCGACACCGTCTCCAGCAGCATGCCGGGCGCGGAATGTTCGTACAACAGCTGGCGGCAGCGGCCGCAGGGCATCAGCGTTCGGCCGTTGCCGTCGACGCAGGTGAACGCGACGAGGTGGCCTCCCCCGGTCAGGTGCAGCACGGAGACGAGGGCGCATTCGGCGCAGAGGGTGAGCCCGTAGGAGGCGTTCTCCACGTTGCATCCGCTGATCACACGACCGTCGGTGACCTGCGCCGCGGCGCCGACCGGGAACTTCGAGTACGGCACATAGGCCTGGGCCATCGCCGTCGTCGCGGCCTCCCGCAGCGCCGCCCAGTCGATGTCGCCGGCCGCTGGCGAGGCGCCGTGGCTCACGCCGGTCACGATTTGATGTAGGGCTTGCCGGATGCCGCCGGTCCCCGCGACGTTCCGACGAACCCGGCAACGGCGGCGATGGTGATCAGGTACGGCAGCATGAGCATGAACTCGCTCGGCACCGGCGAACCGATGACACTGAGCACGTTCTGCAAGTTGCTCGCGAACCCGAACAGGAGGGCGGCCAGCGTGGCCCGGATCGGATCCCAACGGCCGAAGATCACGGCGGCCAGCGCGATGAAGCCGGCTCCGGCGGTCATCTCCTTGCCGAAAGCGCCCACCGAACCGAGGGTGAAGTAGGCGCCGCCGAGGCCGACGATCGCGCCGGCGAGCGACACGTTCCAGAACCGGGTGCGGCCGACGTTGATGCCGACGGTGTCTGCCGCCTGGGGGTGCTCGCCCACGCTGCGGAGGCGCAGGCCCCACCGGGTGTGGAAGATGCCGTAGTACACCAAGGCGACGGCCACATACATGATGTAGACGATCAGGGTCTGCCGGAACAAGACCGGTCCGATGATCGGGATCTCGCTGAGCAGCGGGATGTTGATCCGCTCGAATCGAGGCGGCTGGTTGAGCAGGGCCGCGTTGGGCGCCATCACCTGGGAGTAAAGGAAACCGGTGACGCCGATCACGAGAACGTTGAGCACGACACCGACGATGACCTGGTCGACGAAGTACTTGATCGAGAACGAGGCGAGCACCATCGAAACGAGAACGCCGGCGAACATGGCCGCGACGAGGCCGAGGATGGGCTGGTTGGTCAGGGACGCCACCATGGCCGAGGTGAACGCCCCGGCGAGCAGTTGCCCCTCAATGGCGATGTTGACCACGCCGACCCGTTCGGAGATGACACCGCCGAGAGCACCGAAGATCAGCGGTACAGCCAGGCTGAGCGAACCGAACAGCAGCCCGGGCACCGGGATGGACTCGCCGGCGGCGGCCCAGACCAGGAATCCGATCAGGAAGAGCACCGCGTAGACGGAGATAAGCCAGATCGGCACCTGACGCCGGGACTGCACCAGCCACACGCTCACGCCCGTGATCACAAGCAGCAGCACACTGATGACGATGCCGGTCAGCCGGGTGGGCAGCAGGAGATCGGGAAGCTGGATCAGGTCGCTCGAGGTGGAGAGCCGCATGGTGCTGACGCCCTCGCGGCCGAAGGCCACGAAGAGCGCGAAGGCGACGACGGTGAAAATCGCCAGGGCGATGGGCGACTTCCAACTCTTCACGATTTTGAAGTCGGGGCGATCGTCGGCGGTCGACGATACGGGCTGGACGGCCGGGGCAACGGTGCTCACTGTGCAGCCACCTCCTGGGAAACGTTGGGCAGTGCCCGGCGGGGCGCGGAGCCCGGGGCCGGCAGTCGGAAGATGGCCCGCACGAGAGGCGGAGCCGCGATGAAAAGCACGATCAGTGACTGCACGACGAGCACGATGTCGATCGGCACACCCTCGGCCGCCTGCATCGAGAAACCGCCGGCCTTGAACGCGCCGAACAGGATGCCCGCGGCGAACACACCCCAAGGCTTGGAACGGCCCAGCAGCGCGACCGTGATCGCATCGAAGCCGATACCGGAGTCCAGTCCGGCGCCGAAACCGCTGGTCGTGGTGCCGAGCACCTGGTTGATGCCGGCCAGGCCGATCAGTCCACCCGAGAACAGCATCGCGTAGACGTAGATGCGCTTGACGCTGATGCCGGCGACGCGCGCCGCGTGGGGGTTCAGTCCCACGGCCCGGAACTGGAAGCCCAGGTTCGACCGGGACAGCAGCCACCAGGTGAAAACCGTGGCGGCGATGGCCAGGATGAAGCCGAAGTGCAGCGAGTACGTCGAGCCGAGAAGGTCGGGGAAGACCGCGGTGACCTTCGTCGCCGGGCTCTTCGGGTTGTTCGATCCGGGGGTCTTCAGGAAGCCCTCACGCAGCAGGTAGCTGACCAGGTAGAACGCGACGTAGTTGAGCATGATCGTGGTGATCACCTCATGGGCGCCGGTGCGGGCCTTGAGCAGACCCACGATCCCACCCCAGAGGGCGCCGCCGAGCACGCCGGCCACGAGGGCCGCGACCATGTGCAGGCCGTAGGGCAGGTCGACGGCGAAACCGACCCAGCCGCCGAGGGCGGCGGCGATCAGCATCTGGCCGCGGCCACCGATGTTGAACATGCCCACCCGGAAGCCCAGCGCCACGCCGAGCCCCGCCATGATCAGCGGGGTCGCGAAGGTGAGCGTCTCGGTGAGCGGCTTGATGCCGGCAGCGAAGCTCGGTCGACGGAAGTTGTAGACCGACCCCTGGAACAGGGCCGAGTAGGCGCCGGACACGGAATACCAGACTTCCCGCAGCAGGTCGCCGGGCCGGGAGAAGAAGTAGCCTGCGGCTTCCTGAACGCCCTCGTTGGTGAAGGCGATCATGATGCCGCCGACGAAAAGCGCGAGCACGACGGCGAGCACGGAGATGATCGCGTTGCCGGTGGTGATCTCGCGAAACGCCTGGTTCCAGCGGGACGGCTGTTCGGGGGCCGGGATTGACGGCGTTCCTGACTCGGTCGTGGGACCCTGTGTCGCGCTCACGCGGCAGCTCCTTCTCCGGCGGGCGTTTCGCCGGCCATCATCAAACCGAGTACGGCGCGCGGCGTGTCACCGGGAACGATGCCGACGATGCGACCGCGGTACATGACCATGATCCGGTCCGCGAGGGCTGCCACCTCGTCGAGCTCCGTCGAGATGACGATCACGGGCGTGCCGGCATCCCGGGTGGCCACGATGCGTTCGTGGACGAACTCCACCGAGCCGACGTCGAGCCCGCGGGTGGGCTGGGCTGCGACGAAGAGGCGCAGATCGCGGCCGAGCTCGCGGGCGAGCACGACCTTCTGCTGGTTGCCGCCGGAGAGCTTGCCGACCGGGGTCTCGATGCCCTGGGCGCGCACGTCGAACTCTGTGACTTTTTTTTCGGCGAACGCGGCGAGGAAGGCCCGCTGCACGTTCCACCGTTTGACGAAGGGGAGCTTGTTCGAGCGGTCGAGCATGAGGTTCTCGGCGATGGTGAACTCACCGACCAGTCCGTCTTCGTTGCGGTCTTCCGGCACGAATCCGACTCCGGCGTCGAGTACCTGGCGCACCGAATGCCCGCGCAGCGACTTGCCGTCGAGGGTGATCTCCCCGGAAACCCGCGATTGGAGCCCCATCATCGCCTCGGTGAGTTCGGTCTGGCCGTTTCCCTGCACCCCGGCGATGGCCAGGATCTCGCCCTTGTGCACCTCGAAGCTGACGTTGTTGACCAGGATCTGGCCGTGCGGGCCCAGCACGGTGAGGTTCTTCACCGACAGAACCACCTCACCGGGCAGTGCCGGGGACTTGTCCACGGTGAGGTCGACCGCACGGCCGACCATCTGGGTGGCCAGCTCGACGTTGCTCGCGGTCGGGGACGCCTCACCGACGACCTTGCCCAGACGGATGACGGTGATCCGGTCGGCGACTTCGCGCACCTCGCGCAGCTTGTGGGTGATGAACACGATGGAGGTACCGCTCGCCTTGAGCTGGCGCATGATGACCATCAGCTCGTCGGTCTCCTGCGGCGTGAGCACGGCGGTGGGCTCGTCGAAGACGAGCACCTTCGCGTCGCGCGAGAGCGCCTTGATGATCTCGACCCGCTGCTGCACGCCGACGGGGAGGTCTTCGACGAGCGCATCCGGGTCGACGTCGAACCCGAACCGTCGGGAGATCTCGCGCACGTGCTTGCGGGCCGCGGGCAGGTCGAGGCGACCGCCCGCCTTGGTCTCCTCATGCCCGAGCATGACGTTCTCGGCGACGGTGAACACCGGGATGAGCATGAAGTGCTGGTGCACCATGCCGATGCCGGCGGCCATGGCGTCGCCGGGGCCGCTGAAGTGCTGCACCACGTCGTCGAGGAGGATATCGCCCTCCTCGGCCCGGTACAGGCCGTAGAGCACGTTCATCAGGGTGGATTTCCCCGCGCCGTTTTCGCCGAGCAGTGCGTGGATTTCTCCGGCCTCGACGGTGAGGTCAATGTGGTCATTCGCGACCAGGGCACCGAATCGCTTCGTAATGCCTCGAAGTTCGAGCTTCATGTCGTCGATTCTATTCAGTGACGAGCGAAAGTTGACGCTCTTGCTCATATGTTGGCGGGGTGGCACCGTTCGCTTGGGTGTGCAGGCATCCCGGCCGACGACATCCGCCCACTGACGCAAGAGGGGAGGCCCGCAAGATGCGTGCCTCCCCGACTGCGTCTGAGTGCTGCTTCGGTGCTACTTCGGGGTCGCGGGCGACTCAACCTTGAGAGCACCGCTGATGATGTCGGCCTTGATGGCCTCGATCTCGGTCATGACCGCGGGGTCGACCTTGGACTCCCAGTCGTGGAGCGGGGCGATGTCGACGCCCTCGTTCTCGAGCGTGCCGACGTAGGGGGTGGACGAGAAGTCGCCCTCAGCGTCGTCGAGGATGATCTGCTCGGTGGCATCCGTCATCTGCTTGAGTACCGAGGTGAGGTACAGCGATGCGAACTCGGGCGTGGTCTCGAACAGGTCGCTGTCGACACCGATGATGGCGACGTCCTTGCCGGAGTCCTGAATGGCCTGCGCGGTGCCCTGGAAGAGCGGTCCGGCGACCGGGAGGATGATGTCAGCGCCGGCGTCGATCAGAGTGGTGCTGAGCGCCTTGCCCTGGTTGATGTCGTCGAAGCCACCGGCGAACAGGCCGGTCTGGGTGGCCTTGTCCCAGCCGCTGACGGTGACGTCGGTGCCCTTCTTCTCGTTGTGGTACGCGACGCCGTCGACAAAGCCGTCCATGAAGATGGTGACCGACGGGAACTGGAGTCCGCCGTAGGTGCCGACGACTCCGGTCTTGGTGGTGCCCGCGGCCAGGTAGCCGGCCAGGAACGCGGCCTGCGCCGTGTCGTACAGCACCGGCTTCACGTTGTCGAGCGTCAGTGGGCTGAAGTCGTCATTGGAGAGCGCGGAGTCGATCAGCGCGAAGTTGGTGTCGGGCGCGGCCTGGGCGGCATCGCGGGTGGCGTTGGAGAGGGCGAAACCGACGGTGAGGACGAAGTCGCAACCCTGGTCGACCATGCTCGAGACGTTCGGGCCGTACTGGTCTTCCGACTTGGACTCGGCCTGCTGGAATTCGATGCCGAGCTCGTCGGAGGCCTTGGTGATGCCCTCGAAGCTGGACTGGTTGAAGGACTTGTCGTCGAAGCCGCCGAAGTCGGAGACGATGCAGGGCAGGTAGTCGGATTCGGCACCGCCACCAGCGGTTCCCTCATCGGTCGGCGCCGGCGCACAGGCTGCGAGAAGGGCCACGACGCCCAACGTGGCAAGGCCGCTGAATGCGACCCGTCGTTTCATGATTGTCAAAATGACCTCCAATGGTCGCCCGGCGCGGGTTCGCAAGGGGCTGTATTGGTTTACACGCTATCGAATGATTCTCTGCTCAGAGGAGCAAAACGGGCCCGCGGGCGAAAGGTTATCAAGACGCGATACTGGTCCGCGGGAGGCCCGCCGGACGCCCCGGCCGAATCGGGCCCGAAAATGCCCCCGATCGGGGGGTTTGATGCCGATTAGAGCACGTCGTTGCTGCCGGACAGCTTTAGCGCGTCGACGACGGCCTTGACCTTCTGCGCGTTGGCGCTGGTGGTGATGAGGAGGGCGTCCGGGGTGTCGACCACGACGATGTCCTCGACGCCGATTAGGGCGATCATGCGCCCGGTGTGGCTGACCACGATCCCGCTCGAGGAGTCCGCAAGCACCCGGGCACCGTCGCCGAGGATGGCGAGATCGCGCTTGCGGCCGTTGGCGTGGATTTTCGCGATCGATGCGAAGTCACCCACGTCGTCCCAGTCGAACTGGCCGGGGATCACGGCGAGCCTGCCGCGGGCGGCCGCCGGTTCGGCGACCGAGTAGTCGATCGCGATCTTCTTCAGGCGGGGCCAGACGCGGTCGACCACGGCGCCGCGGCGCGGGGTATCCCAGGCCTCGGCCAGTTCGAGCAGCCCGGCGAGAAGTTCGGGCTCGGACGCCCCGATCTCTTCCAGCAGGCGGTCGGCGCGGGCGATGTACATGCCGGCGTTCCAGAAATAGGTGCCGTTGGCCAGGTAGTCCTGGGCGGTGGCAAGGTCGGGCTTCTCCACGAAGGAGTCCACCGACAGGGCGCTGGCGGCGCCGGCAATGTGCAGCGCGCCGGCGGTCTTGATATAGCCGAAGCCGACGGCCGGCTCCGTGGGCTGGATGCCGATGGTGGCGATGTAGCCGGCGTCGGCGGCGCGCACGGCCTCGGCGACCGCCTGGCGGAACAGGTGGTGTCCCTTGATCACGTGGTCGGCGGCGAAGGAGCCGATGATGACGTCCGGTTCGCGTTTCTCCAGAATCGCCGCGGCCAGGCCGATGGCGGCGGTGGACTCGCGCGGCTCGCTTTCGAGCACCACGTTCAGGTCGGCGAGCTCGGGGAGCTGCTCCTCGACGGCGGCGCGGTGCGCGCGGCCGGTGACCACCATGATGCGCTGCTCGCCCGACAGAGGTGCGAGGCGATCCCAGGTGGCCCTGAGCAGGGTCTGGCCGGAGCCGGTCAGGTCGTGCAGGAATTTGGGGGCGTCGGCGCGGGACAGCGGCCACAGCCGGGATCCGATCCCACCGGCGGGAATCACGCTGTAGAAACGATCGAGTGGTTCCGTGGAAGGCAGCATTCGGCCAGACTACCGCCCGGTCCACGCCGTTCACGGTGCGTTCACCTGCGCGCCGGAGGGCGTGCCTAGGGTCACCCTCATGAGGGTTGCACTCATCACCGAAAGTTTTCTGCCCACGGTCAGCGGAGTCACCACGAGCGTGTGCAAGGTGCTCGAGCATCTTTCCCGCACGGGCCACGACGCGATGGTCATCGCCCCGGCCGGCGCCCCGGCCGAGTACGCCGGGTTCCCCGTGCACGGTGTTCCCGCGGCACGCTACCGGCAGTTCCCGGTGGGAATGCCCAGCCCGCAGGTGCACCGCCTGCTGGCCGATTTCGCCCCGGACGTGCTGCACGCTGCGTCGCCGTTCCTGCTCGGCGCACAGGGCATCGCGGCCGCGAACCGGCAGGACGTTCCCAGCGTCGCCGTTTTCCAGACGGATGTCGCCGGCTACGCCCGCCGCAACCGGCTCGGCCCGGCCGCGCAGTCCGTCTGGCGTTTCGTCAAGTGGGTGCACGAGGGAGCCGACCTCACCCTGGCTCCCTCCTCCGCGTCGATGGCGGACCTGCGCCGCATCGGCCTGCGGCGGCTGGCGCACTGGACCCGCGGCGTCGACCTGGTCGGCTACCACCCCAACCGGAGATCCGACCCGGAGGCGTCGGCGCTGCGGAGCCGGCTGGCCCCGAACGGGGAGGTCGTCGTGGGCTACGTCGGCCGCCTGGCACCGGAGAAGCAGGTGGAGAGGTTCCGGGCCCTGCACGGGCTGCCCGGCATCCGTCTCGCCCTCGTCGGCGACGGCCCGTCGCGGCCGGCGCTCGAGCGGGAGCTCGCCGGGATGCCGGTGACCTGGCTCGGCCGCCTGGACGGGGCGGATCTCGCCCGGGCTTACGCGAGCTTCGACCTGTTCCTGCACGCGGGCACCGAGGAGACCTTCGGCCAGACCCTGCAGGAGGCGCACGCCGCCGGGCTGCCGGTCGTCGCACCGCGGGCCGGCGGCCCGATCGACCTGGTCAGCCACGGTGAAAACGGTTTCCTATTCATTCCGGACGACGAGAGAGACCTGCGCCGCTGCGTCGCCCGGCTGGTCCTGGACCCTGCGCTGCGGCGGCGGATGGGCGAGGCGGGACGACGGAGCGTGCTCGGTCGATCCTGGGAAAACGTGTGCGGCGCGCTGCTGGCGCATTACGAGCAGGTCGTCGACGAACGAGCCGCCGTTCGCGCCATGGTTGCGGTTCCGCTGTCAATGCAGCGCTAGCCGGACATTCGCGTTTTATCTCGGCACAGAGACACTTATAATTGTTCTGTGCGCGCACGGCGCATTGTCGGCCAGCTTCGTCGAGGCCGCCACACAGCCAGGGAGGGTTGGTCATGCCAGAGCAGGCAGCGACACTGACATCCCAGCAGAAGACGACATCACGTCGCCCCGCCGGAACCCTGTATCGGGGCCGTGAGGGCATGTGGTCGTGGGTCCTCCACCGCATTACGGGTGTTGCGATCTTCTTCTTCTTGCTGGTTCACATCTTGGACACCGCGCTGGTGCGCGTCAGCCCGGAGGCCTACAACGCGGTCATCAGCAGCTATCAGACGCCGATCATGGGCCTCGGCGAAACCGCGCTCGTCGGGGCCATCGTGTTCCACGCCTTCAACGGGATTCGGATCATCCTGATCGACTTCTGGAACGCCAAGTACCAGAAGGCCATGTTCTACGTCGTGGTCGCCCTGTGGGTGGTAACGATGCTCGCCTTCGTGCCGCGCCACCTGATCAACGTGTTCAGCCACTAGAACGGGGAGAGCCATGACATCCACAATCGAAGCTCCCCGCAGCCCCTACTCCCGCGCGCCGCGCTCCCGCGGCGTGAACTGGGAGAAGTGGGGCTGGATCTACATGCGCGTCTCCGGCGTCGTGCTGGTCGTGCTCATCTTCGGACACCTCTTCGTCAACCTGATGGTCGGCGAGGGCGTCAGCGCCCTCAACTTTGCTTTCGTCGCCGGCAAGCTGACCACCCCGTTCTGGATGGTCTGGGACGTTCTCATGCTCTGGCTCGCCCTGATCCACGGCGGCAATGGCATGCGCACGCTGGTCAACGACTACGCCACGCAGCGTCTGACCCGCGGCATCCTGAAGTCCGCCATCCTGGCGGCCGTCGTGATCCTGATCGTGCTCGGCACGCTCGTGGTCTTCACGTTCGACCCTTGCCCGGCCGGTTCGCCCGCCGATCTTCTTCCCTCGTTTTGCTCGGCCATTTAGGAGCTGCTAAAACCCATATGACTACGGATGCTTCAACCGCGCCCTCAGAGTCCACCGTCATCGACGGTGTGCACTACCACCAGTTCGACATCGTCATCGTGGGAGCCGGGGGTGCCGGTATGCGTGCCGCCATCGAAGCCGGCTCCGGCGCCAGCACGGCCGTGATCTCCAAGCTGTACCCGACGCGTTCGCACACGGGTGCGGCGCAGGGCGGGATGGCCGCGGCCCTCGCCAACGTCGAAGAAGACAACTGGGAATGGCACACCTTCGACACGGTCAAGGGTGGCGACTACCTGGTGGACCAGGACGCGGCCGAGATCCTCGCCAAGGAAGCCATCGACGCGGTCATCGACCTCGAGAACATGGGCCTGCCCTTCAACCGAACGCCGGAGGGCAAGATCGACCAGCGCCGGTTCGGCGGCCACACCAGCGACCACGGCAAGGCACCGGTACGGCGGGCCTGCTACGCCGCCGACCGCACCGGCCACATGATCCTGCAGACGCTCTACCAGAACTGCGTCAAACGCGGCATCAACTTCTTCAACGAGTACTACGTGCTCGACCTGGTCATGACACCGGTCGACGGGGTCGACCAGCCCTCGGCCGTCGTCGCCTACGACCTGTCCACCGGCGAACTGCACGTCTTCCAGGCGAAGGCGTTCATCTTCGCCACCGGCGGGTTCGGCAAGATCTACAAGACCACCTCCAACGCGCACACCCTCACGGGCGACGGCGTGGGCATCGTGTGGCGCAAGGGCCTGCCGCTCGAGGACATGGAGTTCTTCCAGTTCCACCCGACCGGACTGGCGGGCCTCGGCATCCTGCTCACCGAGGGCGCGCGCGGAGAGGGCGCCATCCTCCGCAACGCGGCCGGCGAACGGTTCATGGAGCGCTACGCGCCCACCATCAAGGACCTCGCCCCGCGGGACATCATCGCCCGTTGCATGGTCAAGGAGGTCGCGGAAGGCCGCGGTGCCGGTCCCAACAAGGACTACCTGTACCTCGACTGCACCCACCTCGGTGCCGAGGTGCTCGAGACCAAGCTGCCCGACATCACCGAGTTCGCCCGCACCTACCTGGGCGTCGACCCGGTCACCGAACCGGTGCCGGTCATGCCCACCGCGCACTACGCGATGGGCGGCATCCCCACCAACGTGAACGCGGAGGTGCTGCGCAACAACACGACCGTCGTGCCCGGCCTCTACGCGGCCGGCGAATGCGCCTGCGTGTCCGTGCACGGCTCCAACCGCCTCGGCACCAACTCGTTGCTCGACATCAACGTCTTCGGCAAGCGCGCCGGCAACAACGCCGTCGCCTATGTCACGACGGCCGAGTTCACGCCGCTGCCGACCGACCCGGCCCGGGGTGTGCGGGAGCTGCTGGAAGGAATCCGCACCTCGACCGGAACCGAGCGCATCGCCGTGCTCCGCAAGGAGCTGCAGGAGACGATGGACGCCAAGGCGCAGGTGTTCCGCACCGACGAATCGCTCTCCGACGTCACCAACGTGATCCACGGCCTGCGCGAGCGGTACAAGAACATCGGCGTGCAGGATAAGGGCCGCCGGTTCAACACCGACCTTCTCGAGGCCGTCGAACTCGGCTTCCTGCTCGACCTGGCCGAGGTCGTCGTGTACTCCGCACGCAACCGCAAGGAGAGCCGCGGCGGGCACATGCGCGACGACTTCCCCCTGCGCGACGACGCAAACTACCTTGTGCACACCATGGCCTACCTGACCGGAGACCCGCTCTCCGCCGACGCCGCCGACCACATTGCGCTCGACTGGAAGCCGGTCACCATCACGCGCTACCAGCCGATGGAAAGGAAGTACTGAGTTGAGTACCGCAACCGCAACCGCAACCGCAACCGCAACCGCTACCGCACCGACAACTGCGAGTGCCCCGGTCGTGCCGGAGGAAATCCAGTCCTTCACCGTGACCCTGATCATCCGCCGGTACAACCCGGAGGTCGACGACGAACCGCACTGGGACGACTTCGACGTACAGATGTACCCGACGGACCGCGTGCTCGACGCTCTGCACAAGATCAAGTGGGAGCAGGACGGCTCACTAAGCTTCCGCCGCTCCTGTGCGCATGGCATCTGCGGCTCGGACGCCATGCGCATCAACGGCCGCAACCGCCTGGCCTGCAAGACCCTGATCAAGGACCTCGACATCACCAAGCCGGTATACGTGGAGGCGATCAAGGGCCTGCCGCTGGAGAAGGACCTGATCGTGGACATGGAGCCGTTCTTCGAATCGTTCCGTGCCGTGCAGCCGTTCCTGGTGGCGAACAACGCCCCCACCGATGGCAAGGAGCGCATCCAGACCGTCGCCCAGCGCGAACGCTTCGATGACACGACGAAGTGCATCCTCTGCGCCGCGTGCACGTCGAGCTGCCCGGTGTTCTGGACCGACGGACAGTACTTCGGTCCGGCCGCGATCGTCAACGCGCACCGCTTCATCTTCGACTCGCGCGACGACAACGCCGCCGTGCGCCTCGATATCCTGAACGACAAGGAAGGCGTGTGGCGCTGCCGCACGACCTTCAACTGCACCGAGGCGTGCCCCCGCGGGATCCAGGTCACGCAGGCCATCTCCGAGGTCAAGCAGGCCATGCTGCGCGGCATGGTGTAGCCGGTCCGAACCCTGGGGCCGGTCTTGTCACGACGTTTCGTCGTGGCGAGACCGGCCTTTCGCTTTCTCCGCTGCCCGGCTGCCGCTTAGGCTGAGCGGGTGAACACTCCCACGGCGATCGACCGGATCAAGACCCTCATCGCGCGGGTCATGCGCTCGCGCCCGGTGCGGGTCTTCACCCGGTTCGGTGAAAGCGGCGGCGGCATCCTGGCCGGCGGCATGTCCTACCAGGCCATCTTCGCGACGTTCGCGGCCCTCTGGCTGACCTTCTCCATCGCGGGACTGTGGATCACGTCCAATCCCGACCTCGAGCTGACGCTCTACTCCTTCATCAACCAGTCCGTGCCCGGGCTGATCGGCGAGGAAGGCGTGATTGACCCAAGCGTCCTCGCCGACGCCAGGGTCCTCGGCTGGTCCGGCGTCATCGCACTGGTCGGTCTGCTCGCGACCGTGCTCGGCTGGCTCTCGACAACGGCGCAGGCGGTGCGCACAATCTTCCGGATGCCGCCCGACAAGACCTTCATCCTCCTCGTCAAGCTGCGGGAGCTGGGCCTCGGAGTGCTGTTCGCGGTCGTGCTCGTGGTGTCGGCGTTGATCTCGATCGCGAGCACCGAGGCGCTCGGGGCCCTGTTCGGGCTTTTCGGGGTGTCCCGGGATTCGTTCTGGTTCAACGGCGCCGCCCGAGCGGTCGGCCTGCTCCTCGTGCTCCTGATCGACACGATCACCCTCGCCGCACTGTTCCGGGTGCTGTCGCGGGTGCGGATCCCCGTCCGCCAGCTCATCACCGGCTCCATTCTGGGCGCGGTGGGCCTCGGTGTCCTCAAGGTCCTCGGCAGCACGCTGCTCGCCGGCGCCGGCCGCAACCCGCTGCTCGCCGCATTCGCGGTGATCATCGGACTCCTGATCTGGTTCAACCTGACCAGCACCCTGACACTGCTCGCCGCATCCTGGATCGCCGTCGGCATGGACGACGCCGGGTTCTCACCGCGACGGATCAGCGCGGACGAGGTTGCCTCCGAGAAGCGCCGGCAGGAGGAGGAGGCGTTCCGCGTGGTGGTGCAGGCCGAGCTTCGGGAGGCCCGCCTCGCGCACGACACCGCGGCCTGGCCCCAGCGGCTGCTCACCGCGCGTCGCCTGCGCGCCGCCGAGAAGCGAGCCGCTGAGCTGACGAACGACGGCCCCAAGGCCTGAGCCAAAGTAGAATTGGGGAATGCCTTCCGCCTCGACTGCCGCTTCCACCCCGGCCGCGTCCGACCCTGCTTCCTCCGCCGCCTCCGCCGACTCCGCTGTGTCCGCGGCTTTCGCCGGCGAGCGCCTGCGGATCGCGAGCGTGAACGTGAACGGCGTGCGCGCCGCCTTCCGCAAGGGAATGGGCGACTGGCTGTCCGAACGCGACGTGGACATCCTCGCCCTTCAGGAGGTGCGTGCCTCGACCGAGGACCTCGAGGGTCTGCTCGGGCCGGGGTGGAGCATCCTGCACGACGCCGCCACCGCGAAGGGCCGGGCCGGGGTGGCCCTGGCCAGCCGATCGACCGCGGCCATCCACCGGGTCGAGCTCGGTGCCGCCGAATTCGACAGCGCCGGCCGCTGGCTCGAAGCCGACTACGAGGTCAACGGCAAATTGATCACCGTCGTGAGCACCTATGTGCACTCCGGCGAGGTGGGTACCCCGAAGCAGGTCGAGAAGTACAGGTTCCTCGACGCCATGCTCGAACGACTGCCCGAGCTCGCCGCGCACAGCGACCGGGCCGTCGTGCTCGGTGACCTGAACGTCGGGCACCGCACGCTCGACATCAAGAATTGGCGCGGAAACGTGAAGCGCGCCGGGTTCCTGCCCGAGGAGCGCGCCTACTTCGACCGCATCGTCGGCGCCGAAGACGCCCCGGACTACAACGCCGGGGCCGGACTCGGCTGGATCGACGTGGGGCGCCGGTGGTCCGGCGAAGTGGACGGGCCGTTCACCTGGTGGTCGTGGCGCGGCCAGGCGTTCGACAACGACACCGGCTGGAGGATCGACTACCAGCTGGCCACATCGGCGCTCGCGGCATCCGTCACCGGCTACGTCGTCGACCGCGCGGCCGCCTACGACCAGCGCTGGTCCGACCACACCCCCGTGGTCGTCGACTACACCATCTGACTTCCCCTTCAACTCGCGCCTTCGGCCCGGCCGGCGGCCACACGCTACGAAAAGATCTGATCCCATGACCAAGCCCCGCCTCTACTCGGGCATGCAGCCGAGCGCCGATTCCCTGCAGATCGGCAATTACATCGGCGCCCTCCTGAACTGGAAGGCGCTGCAGCAGACCCACGACGCGTACTTCTCCATCGTCGACCTGCACGCCCTGACCGTGGCGCAGGACCCGGTGAAGCTGCGGGAGAACACCCGCCGCACCGCCGCCCAATACATCGCGAGCGGCATCGACCCGTCGGCGTCGACACTGTACGTGCAGTCGCATGTCGCCGCGCACGCCCAGCTGGCCTGGGTGCTGAACACGATCACCGGTTTCGGCGAGGCCAGCCGGATGACCCAGTTCAAGGACAAATCCGCCCGGCAGGGATCGGACGCGACCACCGTGGGACTGTTCGCCTACCCAATGCTGATGGCCGCGGACATTCTGCTGTACGACACCGAGATCGTGCCGGTCGGCGAGGACCAGCGTCAGCACGTCGAACTGACCCGCGACCTCGCGGCGCGCTTCAACGCCCGGTTCGGGCAGACATTCACAGTGCCGGAGGTCGCCATCGTCACGGAGACCGCCAAGATCTACGACCTGCAGAACCCGACGTCGAAGATGTCGAAGTCGGCCGAGTCGCACGCGGGCGTGATCTGGCTGCTCGACGAGCCGGCAGTGACGAATAAGAAGATCATGCGCGCGGTCACAGATGCCGAGGGCGGCGTGGTCTTCGACCGCGAGAACAAGCCGGGCGTGGCCAACCTGCTGACGATCTACTCGGTGCTCGCGGAACGCTCGGTGGGTTCGATCGAGGACGAGTACGCCGGCCGCGGCTACGGCGACCTGAAGAAGGGTCTCGCCGAGGTGGTCACGGGCACGTTCGGGCCGATCCGGGCGCGCGTTCTCGAGCTGCTCGACGACCCGGCCGAACTCGACCGACTCCTCGCCCTCAACGCGGACCGGGCGGCGACGGTGGCCAACGAGACGCTGGCGCGCGCCTACGACCGCGTCGGCCTGCTACCGCGGCGCTAGGGCGGTGGTGGCGATTGTGGTGAGCTCGCTACTGATGGGGCGGGGCCGGCCCCTCGTCGTCATGGTCGTCATGGTCGTCGACGTCGTCGTTGACGTCGTCGTTGACGTCGTCGTTGACGTCGTCGTCGGGTAGCGGATGTCCGCGCCCGCGCCCGCGGTCGTTCTGTTCGACCTCGATGACACCCTGTTCGCCCATCGCGGTGCCGCGGCCGACGGCATCCGCGCCTACCTCGGCTCTCTGGGCGGCACCTTCACCGACGCCGACCCCGGCGCGGCGCTGGCGCTCTGGGACGACCTGGAAGAGCGGCATTACCACGCCTACCTCGCCGGCAGTCTGGACTTCGCCGGGCAGCGCCGGGAGCGGGCCCGCGACTTCGCGGCGGCGCACGGCGTGACCCTGACCGGGCCGGCTGCGACGAGCTGGTTCGACGCGTATTTTCTACACTATCGGGCGAGCTGGCGCCTCCACACCGATGCGCTCCCCTGCCTCGACGCGCTGGCCGTCGCCTTTCCGGGCGTGCGGATCGGGCTGATCACCAACGGTGAGTCGACGCCTCAGGGGCACAAACTGGCGGACACCGGGCTCGACGTGCGGTTGGAGCACGTAATCGCATCCGGCAGCCTGGGCTTCGCCAAGCCGGATCCTCGCATCTTCCGGCATGCCTGCATGGTGTTCGGGTCGGAGTCGGAGCAGACCGTCTACGTGGGCGACCGGCTGCGCACGGACGCGATCGGAGCCGCCGCGGCGGGGCTGACCGGAGTCTGGCTGGACCGGACCGCGGCCGGGGCTGGGGGTGGTGCTGGAGGTAGTGGTGCCGGGGCCGGGGCGGATGCGGCCGAGGCCGCCCGGCTGGGCATCATCCGGATCACCAGCCTCGCCGCGCTGCCCGGGGCCCTCGCGGCCCGCAGCCTCGCCCCACTGACCGCCGGCCCCCGCTGACGGCTGGCCTCCGCCCCGCTGACGGCTGCCCCCCCTGACGGTGCCGCCCCCCTGACGGTGCCGCTGGGGTCCCCCTGGCCTGCCCCGGTGTGGCCAACTCAGGACATCCGTCGCATTCGTTTCTATTTGACCAGGAAACACGCGGGTCTGATACTGCGATTCGGCAGATTTCCTGAGTTAGCCACACGAGGGTGGGTCTCGACCGCAAGGAGGTCGGGTCCGCGGGCGGGCCGCCCCGCTGCGCGCGCCGCCCGGCCACGCTGACGGCAACGCCGGGCTCGAAGCAGGCACGGCTCCTGCCTGCGTGGCCAACTCAGGACATCCGTAATATGCGTTCCTCTTCGCCCCGGAAACACGCGGGTCTGATACTGCGATTCGGCAGATCTCCTGAGTTAGCCACATGGGGGTGGGTCTCAACCGCATGACCGGCAGGTTGGGCGTCCGCCGAGCCGGACCCGGCAGCCCCGCGGGAGCGGATGTCGGCTTGCCGCGAACCGACTAGACGATGGAGGTGCGGGAGCGGATGTCGGCTTGCCGGGAACCGACTAGACGATGAAGGTGCGGTAGTGACTGGTCGACGCCAGAAGGCCGGTGATCGCGGCGATGACGCGCTCCGGGTGGTGGATGATGTCCCGGTAGAGAACCCGCAGAGTCAGGTACCCCCGCATGGCGAGGTCGCAGTCGCGGGTGCGGTCGCGCGCGTGCGCCTCCCAGCCGTCGTGGAACTGCCGACTGTCGGCCTCGACCGCTATGCGCCCCTCGACGATCATATCGACGCGACCGACGCCCCCGATCTCGACCTGGATCTCGACGTCGAAGCCGGCTCCCGTGATCACGAGGCGGAGCACGGTCTCCTGGCCCGATTCGCTGCGACAGTCGATGAGCGGGCGCAGGGACTGCAACTCCGCGGGCAGGGCTGCGAAGATCTGGGCCACGGTCTGCTCCGCGAGCAGTCTCTTGTACAAGGCATTATCGAGTGACGCGATCGCGAATCTCGGTTCCTGGCACCGGAAAACCTGGACCAGCGCATCGGCCAGCCCGATACGGAACTCGGTGCCGCCGCAGGGGTCGAGCAGCTGACCCCAGTGGAGTTCCACACCGTCTCGGTTGTGAGCGTTGAGCTGCTGAAATCGATCGTGCGGCGCCCGCAACCGGGAAGCGGTGGGGTCGACATGGATGTGCGCGAAGGTGCTGTCCAGGGCGAAGATCCCGGTATTCGCAACCGCGGAGACGCAGGCGAGTCGCCCACCCAGCCGCACCGCTTCGAGGATGTGCGAATCCGTATCGGGAAGCGCATAGTGCCCTCGACGCGCCCTCACCAGATATCCACTCTCCACGGCCGCCCTCAGCACCCGCCAATTGGCGCCGGCGGCGTTCAGCGCCCCGGTTTCGGCGATCTGCACATTGTGGACGCGGAAGTACTCTGCCCAAGTCATGTCGACAGTGTGGACAGCGCGGGCCCCGTCTGCCGCGTCGGCTGCCCACCTGTGGCCTGCTCCGGTCAGCCTGTGCTGTGGAGGATCCGAGGTGTCGCCGCCGACCCGTGGCTAATTCAGGAGAAACGGCTGTGAAGCGAGGGACAAACTACACCAGTCCGGCATCCGTTGGCGCCGCCGGGGTAGATCTCCTGAGTTAGCCACACACCACCCACGGGAGCTGCCCTCCGGGAAGCGCCACGAAGGAACTGTCCGACGGGGCACGGATGCCGGCCGGCGCGAGGGGAAGACGGGGACGGGCACGGGCACGGGGAACTGGCCACGGGGCACGGGGAACGGGGAACGGATGCCGAAACCCGGCGGCCAGGGGCGGCCGCCGGGTCTCGGTGGGGTGCGTCGTGCGCGCGCGGGAACGCGGGGGGAAGAAGGGGGCGCGGGCTAGATCACGTCGGCGTCGACCCAGTCCAGGGACTTGGTGACGGCCTTCTTCCAGTTGCGCAGCAGACGGTCGCGCTCGGCGATGTCCAGGCTCGGCTCCCAGCGGGCGTCCTCCTGCCAGTTGGACCGCAGCTCACCGAGGTTGTTCCAGAAACCGACCGCCAGGCCGGCCGCGTAGGCGGCACCCAGGGCGGTCGTCTCCGCCACCACCGGGCGCACGACAGACACGCCGAGGATGTCGGCCTGGAACTGCATCAGCAGGTCGTTGGCCGAGGCCCCGCCGTCGACCTTGAGCTCGGTCAACGGAACACCGGCGTCGGCGTTGACCGCGTCCAGCACCTCGCGGGTCTGGTACGCGATCGCCTCGAGGGCGGCGCGGGCGATGTGGCCCTTATTCACGTAGCTGGTGAGGCCGACCAGGGCACCACGGGCATCCGCACGCCAGTACGGCGCGAACAGGCCGGAGAAGGCGGGCACGAAGTAGGCGCCGCCGTTGTCCTCGACCGACAGGGCGAGTGCCTCGATCTCCTCCGCAGAGTTGATGATGCCCAGGTTGTCCCGCAGCCACTGCACGAGCGAGCCGGTGACCGCGATCGAGCCCTCCAGGGCGTAGTGCGGTTCGGCGTCGCCGAGCTTGTAGCCGACCGTGGTGAGCAGACCGTTCTTGGAGTGGATGATTTCGGTGCCCGTATTGAAGATCAGGAAGTTACCGGTGCCATAAGTGTTCTTCGCCTCACCCTGGTCGAAGGCAGCCTGCCCGAACGTCGCGGCCTGCTGGTCACCCAGGATGCTCGCAATCGGGGTTTCGCGCAGCAGGCTGTGGCCGCTGGCGATGCCGTAGACCTCGGAGGAGGAACGGATCTCGGGCAGCATCGACTTGGGCACGTCGAACGCCGCGAGGATCTCGTCGTCCCACTGCAGGGTTTTCAGGTCCATGAACATGGTGCGGCTGGCGTTGGTGACGTCGGTTGCGTGCACACCGTCCTCGAGGCCGCCGGTCAGGTTCCAGAGAATCCAGGTGTCGGTCGTGCCGAACATGAGGTCGCCGGCCTCAGCCTTCTCTCGCGCCCCTTCGACGTTCTCGAGGATCCAGACGATTTTGGTGCCGGAGAAGTAAGTCGCCAGCGGCAGGCCGACCTGGGCCTTGAAACGATCGACACCGCCGTCGGCGGCGAGTCGGTCGACGATGGGCTGGGTGCGGGTGTCTTGCCAGACAATGGCGTTGTAGACGGGGATACCGGTGTGACGGTCCCAGACGACGGCGGTCTCGCGCTGGTTCGTGATGCCCACGGCCGCGATGTCGTGGCGGGTCAGGTTGGCCTTGGCCAGAGCCTGACCGATGACCTCACGGGTGTTGCTCCAGATCTCCAACGGGTCGTGTTCGACCCAGCCTGCCCGGGGAAAGATCTGTTCGTGTTCGAGCTGACCGGTCGAAATGATCGACCCGGCCTTGTCGAAAATGATCGCACGGGAACTGGTGGTTCCCTGGTCGATTGCGATGACGTACTGTGCCATTTTTAACTCCTTTGTCAATGCTGGGTACACGGGTATTCAGGAATGGAAAAAGAAGAAGCGAGCGGCGCCTACGCGAGGATCGGCAGGAGGAACGCGGAGGTCCAGCCGGCCAGCAGGCCACCGATGACGGGACCGACGACGGGCACCCACGAGTAGGCCCAGTCGGAGGAACGCTTGCCCTTGATCGGCAACAGGAAATGCGCGATGCGCGGGCCGAGGTCACGGGCGGGGTTGATCGCGTAGCCGGTCGGTCCACCCAGCGAGGTGCCAATCACGATCACGAGCAGGGCAACCGGAAGGGCGCCAAGGGCGGCCAGGCCGCCGCTCTCGCCCTGGCGCCCGCCGCCGAACGCGATGACGACGAAGACGAGCACGAAGGTGCCGATGATCTCGGTAATGAGGTTCCAGCCGTAGGAACGGATGGCCGGACCGGTCGCGAACACGCCGAGCTTGTTGGCCGGCTCCGGTTCCTGGTCGAAGTGCTGCTTGTAGGCGAGCCAGACGACGGTGGCACCCAGGATGGCACCAACCAACTGAGCCCCGATGTACGCCGCCACGGACACAGCGTTGACCGGAACCCCCGAGCCGAACTCGGTGGCCCCGGACGACACGAGTCCCAAGGTGACGGCGGGGTTCAGGTGAGCGCCCGAGTTATAGGAGACGATCACGCCGGCGTACACCGCGAGGCCCCAGCCGATGGTGACCATCAGGAATCCGCCGCCGAAGCCCTTGTTCTTGGTCAGGGCGACGTTGGCGACCACCCCGCAGCCCAGCAGGATCAGGAGAGCGGTTCCCACCACTTCCGAGAGGAATACGATACCGAGATTGTCCACGTTGACATCCTTTTAGGTCATTGAAATGAAGAAAGCGAAGGAAACGGATAGTAGAAAACCTAGCGACTCGAGACCGCCGATGGTCCTGACCTTTCTGCACGTTTGTGCAGATCAGCCTTCAAGTCTGCGGGTACGGAGCCGGGCCGGAGGGCAGGCTGCGGGCAGGCGACCGCAGCGCCCGCCCGCAGGGCAGTCCCGAGCAGTCCCTAGACGGCCGGCACGGCCGGCGTTTCCGCCGGGGCCAGGTGCACGCCGTACATGTCGCGCAGTGTGTTCACCGCGGTGTCGACCTCATGCGCGCTCCGGGCGGCGTCCCAGCCGAGGACCGGCGCGAGCACGCCGGCCAGCTCGGTGAGCAGCGGCAGAGTCACTTCGCCGCGGAAAGCGATGCTGGTGCGGCGCAGCAGCAGGTCCATCAGGTGCATGACCGATTCCGCCCGGGCGATGAGCTCGATTTCGCGCCGGGTGTAGCCGGGGTGCTGCATGAGCGGCGCGTCCGGTTCGGCGGTGAGCCAGGTGATCACCTCGGTGGCGCGCGTGCCGTACCGGGTCAGCAGCACATCGGCACGCTCGGCGCCGACCTTGTCGCCGTTGGCGGCAACCCAGACCCCGCGTGCGGCATCCGTCGCCGGGAAGTCTCGACCGCCACCGATGGGCAGGCCGACCGTCGAGACGGTGCGCGGCAGGCCGAGCAGGGTCAGGATGTCGCCGCTCAGGTGTTCGGCCAGGGCGCGGAAGGTCGTCCACTTGCCGCCGACCAGGCTCAGCAGGGTGCCGGGCCGGGCGCCGAGCGGGCGCGATTCGATGCGGTAGTCGCGCGAGACGAAACCGGGCGCCTCGTCGTCGTGGCGGGGCAGCGGGCGCACGCCGGCGAACCGGAACACTATCTGCGACCGGTCGACGGCCACCTTTGGGAAAACGTGGTTGACGAGTTCGAAGAAGTAGTCAACCTCGACTTCGGTGCAGCGCGCCGGCTGAGTCATGTCGTGCTCGAGGTCGGTCGTGCCGACGAGAACGCGGCCCGCGAGCGGGAAGATCAGCACGATGCGGCCGTCTTTGTGCTCGAAAAAGATCTCGCGACCGCCGGTCGCGGCGAGCAGTTCGGGGTTGTCGAGCACGACGTGCGACCCCTTGGTGCCGCCCATATAGGTGCTGGCCTGGCCGAGGGCCGTGTTCGTGAGGTCGGTCCACGGTCCGGACGTGTTGACCACGATGTCGGCCTCGAAGCTGAATTCGGCGCCGGAGACCGTGTTGCGCAGGCGCACACCCGCAGCATCCATGCCGACGGCCTCGATGTAGTTGGCGCTCCGGGCGTGGGTGCCGGCGGCCAGGCCGTCGGCCAGCACGTCGAGGGCGAGGCGCTCCGGGTCGTGCATGGAGGCGTCGTAGTAGGTGGCCGTGTACTTGAGGCCCGGGTTGATCTGCGGCAGCACTTCGAGCGACGCCTTCTTGCCGAGGAATTCATGCCGGGGCACATTGCCGCCGTCGCGGGAGAAGGAATCGTAGAGCATCATGCCGATCTTGATCAGTAGAGCTCCGCGCTCCTGGGCCGCACCCTGTTTGTGGGTGAGGAACCGCATCGGCGCCGACATCACTCCGGAAAAGGTGGAGTAGATCGGGATGGTCGTCTTGAGCGGCTTGACGTAATGGGGGGCGATCTTGAGAAGGCTGTTGCGCTCCTCCACAGACTCCTTGACCAAGCGGAATTCGCCGTTCTCGAGGTAGCGCACACCGCCGTGGATCATGTGCGAGGAGGCCGAGGATGCGCCGGAAACGTAGTCGCCCTTGTCGACGATGGCGACGTCCACGCCCTGCAGGGCCAGATCGCGGAAGGTCGCGATGCCGTTGATGCCGGCTCCGATGATGAGAACTTGAGCGCGGGGGCGGTCCTGGATGGCGGCCTGGGCGGCGGCACCACTGGACTGTGACGGTGCGGAAGATGACTGATCGGGTGTGGACAGCACTGTTCGCTCACTTCTCTGTGGGTGGAGGGGAATTGCTTCTACCCTGCTAGGTTCGACACAAACGGTCAAGAGGTTTGAACATACGTGCAAGGAGTTAAAATGGCCCATCCAGACGATCCGTCCCTGTCGGACCGAACCAGTGACGCGCTCACGGCGGCCCACCTGTATTACATGCAGGACCTGACCATGGAGGCCATCGCGCGGGAACTGCACACCTCCCGCTCCTCGGTGTCCCGTCTGCTCAGCCAGGCCAGAACCAGCGGGTTGGTCGACATCCAGATCCGGTCCCCGCTCGACGCGACGAGCCGGGTGGAGAAGCTCATCCTGAACCGCTTCCAGGTCACCGCGCACGTCGTGCCGGTGCCCGACCACGCCAGCGACGTCGATCGGTTGGAGCGCGTGGCCCTCTCGGTTGCACGGATTCTCGGCGAGTTCTTCGACTCGAACATGATTATGGGCATCGCCTGGGGCTCCACGATGAATGCGGTCAGCCGCCACGTGACCCCTAAACGCACTCACAACGCACAGATCGTGCAGCTGAACGGCGCCGGCAACACACGCAGCACCGGCCTCGACTACGCCAACGAGATCCTGCAGCGGTTCAGCAACGCGTTCGGCGCCCGCCTGGAACAGTTCCCGGTTCCCACCTTCTTCGACGACCCGGCCACACGCACGGCGTACTGGCGGGAGCGCGGCTTGCGCCGGCTGTTGGAAATGCAGAGGAACATGGACGTCGCGCTCTTCAGCGTGGGTTCGCCCTTCTCCAACGTCCCCAGCCACGTCTACGTCGGAGGCTACCTGGACGACGACGAGCTCACCGCTCTTAGCGACGCCGGGGTCGTCGGCGACGTCGCGACAGTCTTCTACCGCGCGGACGGCTCGACCGATGGCATCCCGCTCAATGATCGCGGCACCGGCCCGGAACTGTCGGTGCTGCGCCGCACCCCCCGGCGCATCTGCGTCGTCTCGGGCCAGTCCAAGGTGGACAGTCTCCGCGGCGCGCTGGCCGCGAACCTGATCACCGACCTGTTCATCGACGAGAGCAGCGCCCGGGCACTGTGCGAGTGAGCAGACGGAGGCCCGCCGGCGGCCACTGAAGGTTCGTGGCGACCGGCGGGCCGACGGATCAATGCTTCTGCACGTACTTGACGGGAGCGGGCAGGCCGCGCGCCGCGCGCACGGACCGCGAGAGCCCCTCGATCGACTTGAGGGCGTCGAGAACGTCGTCTGCAGTGACCACGAACGGCATGTTGTGAATCGTCTCACCCGGCAGGGTTGACGCCGTGGCGATGGCCCTCAGCTCCTTCTCGTCGTCCAGGCTGAGACCGATCTCGGTCAGCGTGGTGGGCAATCCGACGAGAGTGGTGAACTCGATGAAGTCTTCCACCTCGGTCCGTGGCGCGCCCTCGAGGACCAGCTGGGTCAGCGAGCCGATGTTCACCTTCTGACCGTGGGTGAGACCGTGGGTCTGCGGGGCCGCGGTCAGGCCGTTGTGGATGGCGTGGGCGGCGGCCAGACCGCCCGACTCGAAACCGAGTCCGGACAGAAGCGTGTTCGCCTCCACCAGCTTCTCGAGAGCAGGTGTGACCAGGTTGTCACGCACGGCATCGAGGGCCGGAAGGGCGTTCTCCCAGATGACGTCCCACGACAACTTGGCCAGCGCGGTGCCGGTCTGGGTCGGCAGCCCCCCGGCCATCGTGGTCGCATGGGCAGCCGCCGTGGCCCGGGCTTCGAGCCAGGTCGCCAGCGCGTCGCCGACTCCGGCGATGAGGAACTCGACCGGCGCGTTGGCCACGATCTGGGTGTCGATCAGCACGAGGTCGGGGTTGCGCGGGAAGAAACGGTATTCGACAAACTCGCCCTCCTCCGTGTAGATCACCGAGAGCGCGGAGGTGGGAGCGTCGGTCGACGCCACGGTGGGCACGCTGACCCAACGAATTCCAGCCAGGAAGCCGGCGGCCTTAGCCGAGTCGATCGTGCTTCCGCCGCCCAAGCCGATGATCACGTCGGCCGTGGTTACGCGGATCTTCTCGACCAGCGCGTCGACCGCGGACGCAGTCGCAAAGCGGTCGAATTCGACCCGTTCGACGCGGAGGCCGGCAGCAGCGAAGCTCGCCGAGACCTGCTGCCCTGCGAAACCCCACACGACGTCATCAGCGACGATCAGGGGGGCGGAGCCGATCTGGGATACGAATTCGCCGAGGCGATCGATCGCTCCCTTGCCTTGGACGTAACGTCCGGGGCTCATGACTGTGCGGATTGAAGTGGTCATCGTGGAACTTCTTCCTGGTCGAACTGCGTCTACATCTTTGTGGGACGGTGGCGGTGAACCGGTCTTCCGGGGCACAGATTTCACATTACGCCCGCCGATTCGACCGACATCGGCTGCCCTGCAGCGGGCGACCGTGCGAGCGCACCCTCCGAGCGGTTTCCGGCACATCCGCCCAGTCTGATGTCACGGCTCAGAGATCGGATCTGACGCACAAACACGCGCTCTTGGCCAATTTTTTGAATGCTATTCAGGATTTACAGGAAATACGTCGCTGTTTCTGAAAGCCAGCGTTGCACATTTGTGCAGATCGGACGCCCGGGAGGGGCCGACACCGGCAGCTACGCCCGTGTCGGCTCCAGCAGGAGCGCGGCGGCGGATCGCGCCGCGCCGGCGCTGCCGGCGGCGACCGCGGCGAGTGCGGCATCCCGGCACTGGTCCGCCGTCACGCCGCGTAGGAACTCGGCCACGCCGCCCAGGGCTCGCGGGGACATCGACAGGCTGGTCGCCCCGAGCCCCACCAGGATGGCGGCAAGCATCGGATCTGCCGCGGCCTCACCGCAGACCCCGACCGGCTTGCCGGCCGCCAGACCGGCCTGGCAGGCCTCCCGGATCATCCGCAAGACCGCCGGCTGCCAGGGGTCGTTGAGCAGGGCGAGCTCCCCCATCAGCCGATCGGCCGCCATGGTGTACTGGGCGAGGTCGTTGGTCCCCAGACTCGCGAAGTCCACCCGTTCGAGGATGGGGCCAGCCGTGATAGCGGCGGCGGGAGTCTCGATCATCACGCCCACGTTGTGCAGGCCGTGCGCGGCACAGCGGGCCGCGAAGTCCACGGACTCGTCGACGGTCGCGATCATCGGCGCCATGACGCCGACGTCGGCGTCTTCCGCGGCGGCCGCCGCTGCGATGGCCTGCAGCTGGGTGTCCAGCAGTTCCGGCCGCTGCCACGCTGTGCGATACCCCCGGATGCCCAGGGCAGGGTTGACTTCGTCGGCCGCCGTGACGAAGGCCAGCGGCTTGTCGGCTCCCGCATCCAGCGTTCGGATAGTGACCTTCTTCCCGGGGAATCCGGCGAACACCTGCCGGTACGCGGCGACCTGTTCGTCGAGTCCCGGAGCCTCGGCGTGGTCGAGGAAGCAGAATTCGGTGCGGAAGAGGCCGACACCCTCGGCGTTCGCCTCGATCGCGGCGGCAACGCTGTCAGGCGAAGCCACGTTCGCGAGGAGCTGCACGCGGTGCCCGTCCCTGGTCCTTCCCGTACCGTCGAAGGTGATCACCCGGCGGATCTGTTCCTCGGCTCGCAACACTTGGTCGTCGGTGGGGTCCACGACGATCTCACCGGTCGTGCCGTCAACGATCACCATGCTTCCCTCGGGCAGGTCCATCGCATCGCGGGCCGCCACCACGGCAGGCAAGCCAAGCGCCCGCGCGAGAATGGCCGTATGGGAGGTGGGCCCGCCCTCGACGGTGACGATCGCCCGACACACCATGGGGTCGATCAGCGCCGTGTCGGCGGGGGCCAGGTCCCGGGCCACGAGCACATACGGCTCCACACGATCCGGCAGGCCCGGTGCCGGTCGGCCGAGCAACTCGGACACGATGCGGTTGCGCACGTCGTGCAGGTCCGAGACACGTTCGGCGAGGAGCCCACCCTGCTCCTTAAAAACCGCTGTGACCTCGCTCACAGCCGCCCAGACGGCACGCTCCGGAGTGTGGCCCTGCCCGGTCACTCGGGAAACGGCAGCATCGATCAGCCCGGGATCCGCCGCCATCAGCGCCGTTGCCTCCAGGATCCCACGCGCCGCTCCCGACACCCGGGCCGCCTTGTCCCGCAGGGCCAGGGCTACGGATGCCGCGGCGGCCACGATCCTCTCCGCGGCCGCCGCCCGCTCGCGCAGGGGGAGTGCGACTGCCGGCCCCGGCTCGTTCACCGGTTCCTGCATCCGCACGATCGGACCGACGGCGAAGCCGGGGCTCACGCCCAGAGGCCCGCTCGACGGCGCCCCGCCCTGCGGCCGGGCCTGCGGCCGGGACGCGGAACGCGCCGGCCTGGGCGCGGGAGCGTGGGCGGCCGCGAGCTCGCCGAAGCCCTTCCCGACCAGTTCACTCACGGCCTCGAGCGCCTCCACAGCCTGCCGCCCGGCCGCCGCGACGGAGATCGTGTCGCCCTTCCGGGCGCCGACGGTCAACAGGGCAGTCGGGCTGTTAGCCGGCACCGGGGTTCGGCCGGTGCGGAGGTTGGCGACCGTCACCGTCGCCTCAAAGGCGCTGATGGCGGTGACGAGCATCGAGACCGGTCTCGCGTGCAGGCCGTCGGGGTTCAGCAACGTCACCTCGATCGTGTGTTCCGCCGCCGGGCCGGAGTCGACCGGCAGGCCGGCCGGGTCCTCGTCGCCCAGGTGACTCTGCTTGGCACGAAGAGCACCTCGGGCCTCACGTTCCACTTCGTCAAGGGTGGCGCCACCCGCCGCGCGCACCACTGCCGCCATCAGGCCCTCTACGAAGGGACCGCTGCTGAGCCGGACGGGCAGGTCGGGGTCGTCCGAGAACTCCAGCGCCATTTCCGCGCTCATCACAGCCGATCCCAGATCCATCATCACGAGCACGCCCTCGGGAGAGGAAACCTCGGCGATGGCCTCGGCGACTTTGGACGCGTCCGTTCCGATCACCCCTGCGCCGGCACCGGCTGCGATCGCGATGGCCGGGCCGTTGACCCCGACCATTTCCACTGCGAGGTCCACTGCTGCCTGCGCGAGCCGGGGGCTGTGCGATACCACTACGATTCCGATCACGATCTACTCCTTGTCGAGGATCTCGGCCAGAGCCTGGAAAAGCAGCGACGTCGACGCGGCTCCCGGGTCGATGTGGCCGATGCTGCGTTCCCCCAGGTAACTGGCCCTGCCCTTGCGGGCGATCAGGGGTGCGGTGGCATCCCGCCCCGCTTGTGCAGCGGAGTAGGCAGCACGGGCCGCCGAGGAGATATCGGAGAAAACGACGAGGTCGGCGTCGAACGCGTCGAGCGCGGGAGCGAGGACGTCGAACATGGTCTTATCCCCGGCCTCGGCCTTGCCGCGGGCAACGACGCCGCCCAGCCCTGCACGAAGCGCGGCCGCCAGGCCGGGCGCGTCCAGGGTGCTGACCGGTCCTGCCGAGGTACCGATCCGCAGGAAGAAGGTGCCGTACAGGGGGCCGCTGGCACCACCCACGGACGTCACCAGGGTCATGCCCACGCCCTTGAACAGTTCGTCGACGGCCACGACCGGTGAGGCCTGGATTTTCTCGAGGACCGCATCCATGCCGCGGGTCATGTTCGAGCCGTGGTCCGCGTCGCCGATGGCCGAATCCAGTTCGGTGAGGTAGGAGACCTGCTCGGTCACCAAGTCGCGAAAACGGGTGAGCCAGCCGGTGAGCTGGTCAAGGCTGATCGTGTCATTCGTCATGGTGCTAGATTCCCCAGCGCAGCCCGGCGGTGTTCACCGGCGCATCCCACAGATGAAGCAGGTCCTCGTCGGCCTTGAGGATCGTGACGGAGCAGCCCGCCATGTCCAGCGCGGTGATGTAGTTGCCCACGAGGGAGCGGGCAACCGTGATGCCGGCGGCGTCGAGGATCTTCCTGACTTCGGCATACATGACATAGAGCTCGATCAACGGGGTTCCGCCCAGCCCATTCACCATCACGATCGTCGGGGCGCCGGTGAAGTCCAGGTCGGCGAGGATCGGCTCGACGAGCAGACGGGCAACCTCGGCGGCCCCGGCCAGCGGCACCCGGCGGCGGCCCGGCTCCCCGTGAATGCCCACGCCGATCTCCATCTCGCCTTCGGCAAGTTCGAAGGTCGGTTTTCCGGCCGCGGGAACCGTGCAGCTGCTGAGGGCCACGCCCATGGAACGGCCGGACTCATTGACCTGGCGGGCCACCGCGGTGACGGCCGCGAGGTCGCGGCCTTCCTCGGCTGCCGCACCCGCGATCTTCTCGAGCAGGACAGTGGTTCCGACGCCCCGGCGGCCTGCGGTGAAGGTGGAATCCTCGACCGCGACGTCGTCGTTGACGACCACGACGGCAACCTCGATCCCGGTCTCAGCCGCGGCCAGTTCCGCGCCCATTTCGAAGTTCATCACGTCGCCCGTGTAGTTCTTGACGATGTGCAGCACGCCCGCTCCGCTGTCCACGACTTTCGTGGCCTCGAGCATCTGGTCGGGTGTCGGCGAGGTGAAGACCGCCCCGGCGCAGGCCGCGTCAAGCATTCCCACACCGACGAAACCGCCGTGGAGCGGCTCATGGCCGGTTCCCCCACCAGAGAGCAGGGCGACTTTGCCTGCTCTGGTCGGGTCTGTCCGGTAGATGATGCGGTTGACGTGGTCGACGCGAAGTTCCGGGTGTGCGGCCGCCACGCCGATGAGGGAATCGGCGAGAACCGTCTCCGGGGAATTGATTAGTTTCTTCATGTTGAGACCTCCAGGATTATCTTCATGTTTGCTCTCCGTTGAACTTTTCGAGCTGGATCCGCGAGACACTTTCCCTCGCGACTCAAAGAAATACAGAACGCAATTCGATAATGTCGAATATCCTCCAGAGAGTGGCCCAATGTCAACACGTCGCATGAAGACGCGTTGGTGACGCGGCATACTTAAGGAATCAACCGGAGGTGCAGCTGTGATTCAAGCCATCGATCGTGCGGCAAAAGTGCTGTCGACGTTGCAGGGCGCACGCCACCTCGGCATAACCGAACTCGCCACCGAACTCTGGTTGCCGGTCTCGACCGTGCACGGCATCGTCAAATCGCTGCAGGGCCACGGTCTTGTCGCGCAGGAGCCTGGCGGCACCCGGTACATGCTCGGCCCGGCCCTGCTCAAACTCTCGAATGTCTACCTCGACACGCTCGACGTGCGCGCGCGGGCCATGCGCTGGACCCTCGAACTCGCGCGCAGAACCGGACTGTCCACACGTCTGGGGGTGCAATTGTTCGACGAGGTCATCATCATTCACCACAACCAGCGGCCTGACGGCAGCCAGCAGATGCCCGAAACGGGCCTGTCCATCCCGGCCCACGCCTCGGCAATGGGCAAAGTCCTCCTCGCATACAGTCCGGAATACGCCTCCGGACTGCTGGGGAGGCCCCTGCGCAGTCTCACCGGCGCCACGATCACCGACCCGGCTCAGCTGGCCATCCAATTCGTGTCGATCGTGAGCGACGGCATCGCCACCGAAGAGGACGAGGCCGTGCTGGGCGAGTCGTCGATCGCGGCGCCCGTGGTCGACACCCGCGGCAATGTCATAGCCGCGGTCGCCGTTGTCGTACCGTCGAGCGAGTGGCCTCCCGACTCCAGCGTGCTGAACGGATTGCGTGAGACGGCCCGGAACATCTCCCGGGAACTCGGCGCCAGCACCTGGCCGCCGCGGGCCCTGTAACCGGCCGTCGCCGCGCATCCGCAGTCGTGAGCGCCCATCGCAGGCCGCACTCTCGAACGGGAATTTTTCTATGGCCGACGCGTTGGGATATAACTAGTAGTAGTTATATGAAACGTGCTCCGGGGTCGGTGTAAGTCCGAACCGGCGGTGAAAGTCCGCGACCCGTGCCGCTCCCAAAGCGGAACGGTTGAGCTGGTGAAATTCCAGCACCGACGGTTAAAGTCCGGATGAGAGGCGCACGAGTCGATGGACCATTCCGGTCGGTCGGCGGGTTTCGCAACCCACATGGTGTTCGCCGCACCGAAAACCCGGAGTTCGTTGCACCAACGGACAGGACGGGAATGACGGACCAAGCGGCGCTCGAGGCCACCATGCGGCGTGCGCTCGCGCTGGCCGCGAATGGGCCGGCCACAGGCCCGAACCCCCGCGTCGGCTGTGTTCTCCTCGACGATTCCGGGCAGGTCCTGGCCGAAGGCTGGCATCTCGGCGCCGGAACCCCCCACGCCGAGGTTGTCGCCCTGAGCCGGCTCGCCGCCGGCGCCGCCCGCGGTGCCACCGCCGTCGTCACCCTCGAACCCTGCAACCACACCGGCCGCACCGGCCCCTGCTCGCTCGCCCTGATCGACGCCGGCGTCCGCCGGGTCGTCTACGCCGTCGCCGACCCCGGCGTCGGCTCCTCGGGCGGGGCCGACCGGCTCCACGGCGCCGGAATCGACGTCACCGGCGGGCTGCTCGCCGACGAGGTCGAACCATTCCTCGCCGACTGGCTCGTCGCCGCCCGTCTCGGGCGCCCGTTCGTGACGCTCAAGTGGGCGTCGAGCCTCGACGGGCGCGCGGCGGCCGACGACGGGACCAGCCGCTGGATCACCGGACCGTTGGCCCGGCAGGACGTGCACCGGCGGCGCGCGGCAGCCGGCGCCATCCTCGTCGGCACCGGCACCGCGCTCGCCGACGACCCTGCCCTGACCGCCCGCGACGCCGCTGGAAAGCTTCTGCCCACGCAGCCGGTGCCGGTCGTGATCGGCACCCGCGGCATCCCCAACGACGCCGCCCTCCGCGCCCACCCGCATCCGCCCCTCTTCTTCGCCACCGACGATCTGCTGGCCGTGCTGCACGACCTGCACCGGCGCGGCATCCGTCACGCCTTCATCGAGGGTGGGCCCACTCTCGCCAGTGCGTTCGTCGCGGCCGGGCTGGTCGACGAGTACCTCGTGTACCTCGCGCCCACGCTGCTCGGCGGCGCCCGGCTCGCCCTGGGCGACATCGGGGTGGCCGGCATCACCGACCAGCGCCGCCTGGCCATCGACCATTACGACCGACTCGGCGACGACCTCCTCGTCGTCGCCCGGCCGAGATAGGACAATCATGTTCACCGGAATCATCGAGGAACTCGGCCAGGTCGAGAAGGTGGAGCGATCCACGGATGCCGCCCGCCTCACCATCCGCGGCCCTAGAGTCGTAGCCGACGCCGGCCACGGCGACTCGATCGCGGTCAACGGCGTCTGCCTCACCGTGGTGGAGCGGACCGGCGACACCTTCACCGCCGACGTGATGGCCCAGACCCTCCTCATGTCCACCCTCGATGCCGCCCGCGCCGGCAGCCCGGTCAACCTCGAGCGCGCCGCCCTCGTCGGCGACCGCCTGGGCGGCCACATCGTGCAGGGCCACATCGACGGCACCAGCACCCTGCTGGCCGTCATCCCCGGTGAGGCCTGGCGGGTGCTGCGGTTCAGCCTCTCCGCCGAACTCGCCCCGCTCGTGGTGGGCAAGGGCTCCATCGCCGTGGACGGCGTCTCGCTGACCGTCAGCAACATCAGCCCGGCGAGCGAACCGGACCAGTGGTTCGAAGTCTCGCTCATCCCCGAAACCCTCACCGTTACGACGCTGGGACAGCGCGCGATCGGCGATCACGTCAACATCGAAACCGACATCCTGGCCCGCCACGTGGAGCGCATGCTCGCCCTGGCGGACGCCGGATCGAAAAGGAGCCACTCATGAGCCTCGCCGACATTCCTACCGCGCTGGATGCCCTCCGGCTCGGGAAACCGGTCATCGTCGCCGACGACGAGGGCCGTGAGAATGAGGGCGATGTGATCATCTCCGCCCAGATGGCCACGCAGGAGTGGATCGCCTGGACCGTGCGGTACTCCTCCGGCTTCATCTGCGCGCCGATGACCAACGACCTAGCCGACAAGCTCGATCTGCCGGTGATGGTGCCGAACAATGAGGACCCCCGCGGCACGAACTACACGGTGTCGGTCGACGCGGCCGACCGGCTCAGCACCGGGATCAGCGCGGCCGACCGCGCGCACACCCTGCGCGTGCTGGCCGATCCGGCCTCGACGCCGTCCAGCCTGCACCGGCCCGGCCACATCATGCCGCTGCGTGCGAGGGATGGCGGTGTGCGCGAGCGGGACGGCCACACGGAGGCGGCCGTCGACCTGATGAAACTGGCCGGCCTCGTACCGGTCGCCGGAATTTGCGAGATCGTCGCCGAAGACGGCGAGATGATGCGCCTGCCCGGGCTCCTCGCCCTCGGCGAGCGCGAGGGCGTGCTGGTGATCACCATCAAGGACCTGATCGCCTACCTGCAGGAGTTCCACACCGACACCGAGCTGCCCACAGTCAGCCCGATCCTCGAATCGCCGCGGGTGGACTTCGAGGTGGAGACCACGGTGCCCACCCGGCACGGCTACTTCCAGGTGCGCGCCTACCGGGACCGGATGACCGGCGCCGACCACGTGGCCATCGTCTCCGGCACCCCCGCCGACGGCGCGATCGTGCGGGTGCACTCCGAGTGCCTCACCGGTGAGGCGTTCGGCTCGCTCAAATGCGAGTGCGGGCCTCAACTGGATGCCGCCCTGGAGACCATTCAGGAGCTCGGCGGCGTCGTCGTCTACCTGCGCGGCCAGGAGGGCCGCGGCATCGGGCTGATCAACAAGCTGCGCGCCTACAAGCTGCAGGAGGACGGCCTGGACACCTTCGACGCCAACGTGGCGCTGGGCCTTCCCGCCGACTCCCGAGACTACGGCGCCGCCACGGCCATCCTGCACGACCTGGGCCTGTCCGCCGTGCGGCTGCTGACCAACAACCCGGAGAAGGTGCGCCAGCTCGAGGCGCACGGCATCACCGTGACCGAGCGAGTGCCGCTCGTCGTCGGCGTCGGCACGCACAATCAGGACTACCTGGCCGTCAAGCGCGACCGGATGGGCCACCACATCACAGAAGCAGACATGCTGAAAGGAATCGCACTATGAGCGGAGCAGGCTCCCCGGAGATCGAGATCGACGGAACCGGGCTGGACATCGTGATCGTCGCCGGACGCTGGCATGACGTGATCACCGACGGGCTGATCGCCGGTGCGACCCGGGTGCTCGAGGCATCCGGTGCCCGCTACTCGCTCGTGCGGGTTCCCGGCAGCTTCGAGCTGCCGGTTGCATGCAAGGTGGCCCTCGACAACGGCGCCGACGCGGTTGTCGCGCTCGGCGTGATCATTCGTGGCGGCACCCCGCACTTCGAGTACGTGTCGTCGGCGGCAACGGATGGCCTCACCCGGGTGGCGCTGGACACCGGCAAGCCGGTGGGTTTCGGCGTGCTCACCCTCGACGACGAGCAGCAGGGCCTGGACCGGGCGGGCCTGCCCGGCTCGAAGGAGGACAAGGGCGAGGAGGCGGCCGCGGCGGCCATCGCGACCGCTCAGCTGCTGCAGAAGCTGCGCGAGTAAGACACGACCATAATGCGGCGGCATCCGTATCGTTTCCGGAGCGTGGGCCGAGGATTAGCGGAGCCGAGACTCCGGACGTAGGGTGCAAGGGCGGCTGTCACAAACGGCCGCCCTTCTCGACTTCCCGCACCTGTACTCTCGACCGGAAACGAGACCACGGCGCTGCCGGCGTCGTTCGCCGTCTTCGGCGCGGCCATGGTGGCCCGCCCCATCGGCGCGCTGGTCTTCGGCCACTTCGGCGACAAGAGGGGCCGCAAGGCCACTCTCGTCGGGGCACTGCTGACCATGGGCATCGCGACCTTCCTGATCGGGGTGCTGCCCACCTACGCCATGATCGGCTGGCTCACGCCGGACCTGCTCGTGGTCCTGCGCCTCGCCCAGGGCTTCGCACTCGGCGGGGAGTGGTCCGGCGCCGCGCTGGTCGCGACCGAGAACGCCCCGGTCGGCAAGCGCGCCTGGTACGGCACGTTCCCGCAGGTCGGCGCCCCGCTCGGCTTCATCATCGCCAACGGCCTGTTCCTGGCCATCGCACTGGCCCTGCCCGGTGATGACCCGACCCGCTGACGACCCGACCCGCCCCTCGGACGCGTTCCTCGAGTGGGCGTGGCGCATCCCGTTCCTCTTCTCCGCGGTGATGGTCGTCGTCGGCCTCTGGGTACGCCCGCGCCTAGTCGAATCCGACGCCTTCACACAGGTCGTCGCCACCAAGCGTGTGGAGAAACTGCCGCTCGCGGCCGTGTTCCGGTCGCACTGGCGCCAGCTGATCCTCGGCACCTTCATCATGCTGGCCACTTACGTGCTGTTCTTCGGCGTGTTCACGTTGGCCTCCGGCCCCTGGGCCGACAGGCACGGGCGCCGCAAGACCCTGATCTTCGTGACCCTGGCGATCATCGGATTCGGCCTGCTCTTCGTGCCGCTGATGGGAATGACCTTCGGGCCGATGGGCGCGCTGCTGCCCGAGTTGTTCCCGACCAGCGTGCGCTACACCGGCTCCGCTTTCGCGTACAACATGAGCTCGATCCTCGGGGCGGCGGTGGCTCCGTTCATCGCGATCTGGCTGTGGACCCTCGGCGAGGGCAGCCCGTTCTGGGTCGGCGTCTACCTCTCGGTGATGGCCGTGATCGCCCTGGTCGCCCTGCTGCTGAGCCGCGAGACCCGCGACATCGACATCGACCACTGACCTGGCTCTCGGCTGGCTCTCGACCGGCTCTCGACCACCGGTGGTCGAACCTGTCGAGACCCGGGTCAGTCGAGGAACAGGGTGCGCAGGCGCCGGGTCGTGAAGGCCAGGCCGAGCAGGATCAGAGGTCTCGCCGGTGCGGGTCGAGACGGCGCCCAGCCTGCGCATGGTGGTGGACTTGCCGGCCCCGTTCGGGCCGAGCAGTCCGAAGGATTCGTCGGGCGCCACCTCGAAGGAGATGCCGTCCACGGCGGCGAAATCCTGGTGCCTCGTGACGAGATTTCGGGCCACGACGACGGGCTCCGGCACGGTTCCCTGCTGGAGACCGCCGGGCCCATCCCAAGCGGGATGCGGTTAAGATCATTCAGTGAGTACCCCCAGCAACCCCCGTTCCGCCGCCCGCCCGCCCACCAGCACGGCCGGTCGCACGGCCGGTCGCGGTCGCCTCGGCCGGATGGGGCGCCGCGACGATGCCGGCGGACCCCGCGCGACGTTCAGCCAGTTGGTCCCGTATCTGCTCGAGCACAAGAAGGTGCTCGGCTTCGTCATCGTACTCAGCATCCTCGGCGCCCTCGCCAGCCTCGCCCAGCCGCTCCTGGTCAGCCAGGTCATCACCATCGTGCAGGAGGGTGACGCGCTCGGCAGCCTGGTGTGGGCGCTGGTCGCACTCGTCGTCATCTCCGCCCTGATCAGCGGCTACCAGCACTATCTGCTGCAGCGCACCGGTGAGGGCGTCGTGCTCTCCAGCCGCCGCAAACTGATCGGGCGGATGCTCCGCCTTCCGATCAGCGAATTCGACACCCGCCGCACCGGCGACCTGGTCTCCCGGGTGGGGTCGGACACCACGCTGCTGCGGGCCGTGCTCACCCAGGGTTTGGTCGAGGCGATCGGCGGGTCGCTCACGTTCGTCGGCGCGCTCATCGCCATGCTCGTGATCGATCCGGTGCTGCTCGGCCTGACGGTACTGGTGATCGCCGTGTCGGTGGTCACCGTCACACTGCTGTCGCAGCGCATCCGTGCCGCCAGCCTCGCCGCGCAGGCCAAGGTCGGCGACCTCGCCGCCAGTGTCGAGCGCGCCATCAGCGCGGTGCGCACCGTGCGTGCCTCGAACGCCACCGACCGGGAGATCGCCGCCGTCGAGGAGGACGCCAAGGGCGCCTGGCGGATGGGCATCCAGGTCGCGAGGATCTCAGCCCTCGTCGTGCCGATCGCCGGCATCGCCATGCAGGTGTCGTTCCTGGTCGTGCTGGGCGTGGGCGGCTTCCGCGTGGCCAGCGGCACCATCACGATCGCGGACCTGATCGCGTTCATCCTGTTCCTGTTTCTGATGATCGTGCCGCTCGGCCAGGCGTTCGGCGCGATCACCTCCGTGAACGCCGCGCTCGGCGCCCTCGGCCGCATCCAGGAGATCATCGACCTGCCCACCGAGGACCAGTTCGACCGCGACATCGCCCCTCTGGCCATCACGGTCGGCGCCGCCAACGAGTCGGTGCGGCCGGATGCCCCGGCGATCTCGTTCGAGAACGTGCAGTTCGGCTACCTGGTCGCCTCGGCAGCGACGGATGCCGCGGGTGCGGAGGCCGGGTCGCAGGCCGGGTCGCAGGCCGGTGCTGCCGGTGTCGGCCGTGTTGCCGGCGCCGCAGCCGGAGCGGGGACTATCGGCTCTGCTGCGGCCGCGTCGGCGGATTCCGCCGCTCTTTCCGGTGCCGGGCGTTCCGCTCACACGGCTTCCGATGCCGAGCTCGTCGCCGCCGAGAACGCGATGATCGAGACCGCCGTCGCGGCTCCGTTCGTGCTCGAGACCGCCATCGTGGTTCCGGCCGTGATGGAGGCCGTGCTGGCCGAACCCGACCTCGTCGAGGCAGATCTCGCGGCCGCTGACCGCTCCGCGGCCGCGGCCGACCGTGCTGCCGAGCAGGCGACCGAACGGGCGACCGAGCGCAGCGACGCCGACGCCGCCGGCAAGCCCCGCCCGGTGCTCCGCGGCGTCTCCTTCGACGCCCCGCGCGGCAAGCGCACCGCCCTGGTCGGCCCGTCCGGTGCCGGCAAGAGCACCATCCTGGCCCTGATCGAGCGCTTCTACGACCCGACCGGAGGCGTTGTGCGCATGGGGGGACTGGACATCCGCACCCTCGACCGCACCGCGCTGCGCTCGCAGATCGGCTACGTCGAACAGGACGCCCCCGTGCTGGCCGGTTCGCTGAGAGACAACCTGACCCTGTCCACGCCCGACGCCACCGACGAGGAGTGCATCGCCGTGCTGCACGCCGTGAATCTCTCCGAGGTGCTCGAGCGCGACCCGGCCGGGCTGGGCGCGGCGGTCGGCGAGTCCGGCGTGATGCTCTCCGGCGGCGAACGCCAGCGGCTGGCGATCGCGCGCGCCCTGCTGGCCGCGCCGCCCATCCTGCTGCTGGACGAGTCCACCTCGAGTCTCGACGGCGTCAACGAGCAGAAGATGCGGGCCGCGATCGATGCGGTCGCCGTGGACCGTACCCTGATCGTGATCGCGCACCGCTTGTCGACCGTGGTCGACTCCGACCAGATCGTGGTGCTCGACCACGGTCAGGTCATCGGCACCGGCACGCACTCCGAGCTGGTCGCCTCGACGCCGCTCTACCGCGAGCTCGCCAAGCACCAGCTGCTCGTTTAGCCTGGACTGCCCGAACCAATTCGACGGAGAATTTAGTCGAAACCGCCAGTTTTGGGCCTGAAACACCCGATCTAGCCAAAATCTCCGTCGAATTCGTAAGGCGCATGTGGCCCTGTCAGCGCGCGGACAGCGGGTAGGTGGGCGGGTTACAGGGCTGGTAACAGCGCGGGTAGTAGTGCGGCCGGGACCGCGGGCGGTCAGCGGTGCGCGAAGCGCAGGGTGACCAGTTGGAAGGGACGCAGCTCGAGCGTCAGCGCGGAGCCATCGGCGGCGAACGGAGCCCGCGGCGCGGTCAGGGGGCGTTCCAGCAGGTCGGTTTCGGTGGCATCCGTCGCGGCGAAGTGACGGATGACCCGCACCCGCACCCGCACCCGCGACCCGTGCGCCTCGTAGAGCCGCACGATCAGATCCCCGCTGCGGTCCTCGGCCAGCTTGACCGCCTCGACCATGACGGCCGGGTGGTCGACCTCGATCAACGGATCCACGCGGGTCGCTCTCACCCCGGTCACCGATCAAAGCGGCAGGTTCAGTCGGTACCCCTCCGCGACCGCCTAGGGGATACCGGCGCAGGCCCGCAGCGACACGGATGCCCGGTGCACCGCCGGGCGCAGCCGCGCCCGCACGAACCGGTCGATGCGTTTCTCCACGAGTCCGCCGTCGTCTTGCGCCGCACCTGCGACTTCCCGCCGGGCACCGCCGCCCGACTGGCAGCATCGTACGACCGCCCCCCGGCCCCACACGTCCGCCACTGCGGGCGCTCGTGAACGAATTCGACGGAGATTTTTGGATCTGAAGCGGTTTACACACCCGAAACAGCCCCACGGGAGCAAAATCTCCGTCGAATTCGTCAGCAACGGATGCCGCAGCGCACCAGCGGCGCCGAGCTCCGCTACGCGTTTCGGAGGTTGTAGCGCACGCTCGCGAGCTCGGAGAGCAGCGCCGGCGGCACCCGGTCGCCGAACTTGGCGAAGTACTCCTCAGTGAGGTCGCACTCGGCCAGCCAGGAGGCCGGGTCGATCGCAAAGAGCTGCTCGACATCCGCGTCGGCCAGGTCCAGACCCTTCAGGTCGAGGCCACCCTGGACCGGGAGGTGTCCGATCGGGGTGTCCACGGCATTCGCGAAGCCTTCGACGCGGCGCACGATCCACTCGATCACACGGGAGTTCTCGCCGAAACCGGGCCAGAGGAAGCTTCCGTCCGCGCCCTTGCGGAACCAGTTCACCTGGAAGATCTCCGGCGCCTTGCCGCCGAGACCACGGCCGACCTTGAGCCAGTGCGCCCAGTAGTCCGCCATGTTATAGCCGCAAAAGGGGAGCATCGCGAACGGGTCGCGGCGCAACTCGCCGACGGTGCCCTCGGCGGCCGCGGTCTTCTCCGAGGAGATGGTCGCGCCCATGAACACGCCGTGCTTCCAGCTGCGGGCCTGGGCCACCAGCGGCACGTTCGTCGCGCGGCGTCCGCCGAAGAGGATGGCGTCGATCGGCACGCCGCCGAAGGCCTCCCAGTCGTCGGCGATCGACGGGCACTGCGCCGCAGCAACCGTGAAGCGGGAGTTGGGGTGGGCGGCCGGGCGGCCGGAGGCGGGCGTCCAATCCTTGCCCTCCCAGTCGATCAGGTGGCTGGGAGTGGTCTCGGTCAGACCCTCCCACCACACGTCGCCGTCGTCGCGCAGTGCGACGTTCGTGAAGATCGTGTTGCCCCAGACGGTGGCCACGGCGGTCGGGTTGGTGACCTCGCCGGTTCCGGGGGCCACACCGAAGAAGCCGGCCTCCGGGTTGATCGCGTACAGCCTCCCGTCGGGCCCGGGGCGCAGCCAGGCGATGTCGTCGCCAATGGTCTCGACCTTCCACCCGGGGATGGTCGGGCGCAGCATCGACAGGTTCGTCTTGCCGCAGGCCGACGGGAAAGCCGCGGCCAGGTGCGACACGCCGCCCTCCGGGGAGGTTACCTTGATCAGGAGCATGTGCTCGGCCAGCCAGCCCTCGTCGCGGGCCATGACGGATGCGATCCGCAGCGCGAACGACTTCTTCGAGAGCAGCGCGTTGCCGCCGTAGCCCGAGCCGAAGGACCACACCTCGCGGGTCTCCGGGAACTGCACGATGTACTTGGTGTCGTTGCACGGCCAGGAGACGTCCCCACGGCGGCGCCCCTCGGCGTCGACCAGCGGGTAGCCCACGCTGTGCACGGTGTGCACCCAGGGGGCTCCGGCCTCGATCATGTGCAGCACCTTCTGGCCCATGCGCGTCATGATGCCCATGTTCAGCACCACGTAGGGCGAGTCGGTGATCTCCACGCCGAGCTGGGAGATGGGGCCGCCAAGCGGGCCCATCGAGAACGGCACGATGTACATCGTGCGCCCGCGCATGCTGCCCGCGAAGACTCCCTGCAGCTCGCCCCGCATCGCGTCCGGGTCGGCCCAGTTGTTGGTGGGGCCGGCATCGCCCGGGTCGACCGAGCAGATGAAGGTGCGGTCCTCGACGCGCGCCACGTCCGACGGGCTCGTGCGGGCCAGGTAGCTGTTGGGGCGCCACTCCGGGTTCAGGTGAATGAGCTTGCCCTCGGCTACGAGCTGTTTCGCGAGCACATCGGCTTCGCGCAACGATCCGTCGCACCAGACGACGGCGTCGGGTTGGGTCAGCCGGGCAATTTCGTCCACCCAGGCCTGAAGGTTGGGGTCGGTGGTGCCGGCAACATAGCGGGACTCGCCCCCGCCGGTCTCAAGTCGGGAATTCGCGATTGTCATCTCCTGGCCTTTCGTGGTCAATCCGGCGTGAACCAGTGGTCTGCAGTCGTGGGGGGACGCAAATACGCCCCCCTCTCCACAATGATCCACCGATGCCACCGGTGCCGGAAGTGCTCAGGTTAAGAACAGCGAATCTTTCGTTATCGTTAAGGAATGTCGACACGTGCCGCTGATCTGATCACCCTGGGACTCCGTGTCCGTCATTTCCGGGCCGAGCGCGGCTTCACGCTCGACCAGCTCGGCGAGCAGGTCGGCATGGCCGGGAGCCAGCTCTCCCTGATCGAGAACGGCCGCCGCTCCCCCAAGCTGTCGACGTTGCAGGACATTGCCACCGCCGTCGACGTGGAGCTCACCGACCTGCTCAAAAACGAAGCGCCGAACACGCGGGCCGCACTCGAGATCGAGCTGGAGCGCGCGCAGCGCAATCCGCTCTACGGCGCCCTCGGCCTGCCGCGGGTGAAGATGACCAAGGGCATGCCGATGGCGGCGCTCGAGTCCCTTCTCGGTCTGCACCGCGAACTCGCCCGCCGCGCCAGCGAAGCCATCGCCACGCCGGAAGAGGCCCGCCGCGCGAACACGGAACTGCGCGAACAGATGCGCGAACAAGATAATTTCATGCCCGACATCGAGCAGCTCGCCGAAGACCGAGTGCGGGCATCCGGGCATGTGTCGGGCGCCCTCACCCACCGGGAGGTCAGCGTGATGGCCGAGCAGCTCGGCTTCAACCTCATCTACGTCAATGACCTGCCCGGCTCGACCCGGTCGGTCACCGACCTGGTCAATCACCGCATCTACCTGCCGCCGGCGTCGATCCCCGGCGGTCACGGCTTGCGCTCGATGGCGCTGCAGGCCATGGGGCACCGGCTGCTCGGCCACGAGCGGCCGGGCAGCTACGCCGAGTTCCTCTGGCAGAGGCTGCAGATCAACTACTTCGCGGCCGCCTGCCTGATGCCGCAGGCGGCATCCGTCGCGTTCCTCTCCCACGCCAAGCGCGAACGCGAGCTCTCGGTCGAGGACTTCCGCGACGCCTTCGGGGTGACCCACGAGGCCGCGGCGCTGCGACTGACGAACCTGGCCACCTCGCACCTGGACATGCCGCTGCACTTCCTGCGCGTCACCGGCGACGGCGCCCTACAGAAGGGCTACGAGAACGACGACCTTCCCCTGCCGGCCGACGTGACCGGCTCGATCGAGGGCCAGTTCGTCTGCAAGCAGTGGAGCGCCCGCAGCGCCTTCACCCACACCAACCGCACCACCGAGTTCTACCAGTACACCGACACGCCGGCCGGCACCTTCTGGTGCGCCACCCAGACCGGGGCGACGGATGCCGGCGAGTTCTCGATCAGCGTCGGCGTGCCCTTCGTGCAGGCCAAGTGGTTCCGCGGCCGGGAGACCACGCAGCGGGCGGTGTCCCGCTGCCCGGACGAGTCCTGCTGTCGCCGCCCGGCCTCCGAGGTCTCCTCGCGCTGGGCCGGCAAGGCCTGGCCGAGCGCCCGGCTGCACGCGCACGTGCTGTCGCCGCTGCCCAGCGGCACCTTCCCCGGTGTCGACGACACCGAGGTCTACGAGTTCCTCGAGGCGCACGCCGCGGAGTAGTGGGGATCCTGGCGCTGAGCCACTTACGTCGTCGGGTCATCCGTCGACGAAGACGACTTCGTCTTCGTCTTCGTCTCCGTCTCCGTCTCCGTCGAACGAATTCGACGGAGATTTTGGCAGAAACGGTCCCGAACGCTCCGAAACTGCTTCTTTTTGCGAGAATCTCCGTCGAATTGGTTCGATACCGGACACGGCGCTCCATCTGTGATGAACAGCGTACGCTCGGCGCGGACAGGGGACGACGGGCGGCACGGCGAGGGGCAGGGCCCGACGGAGCGGCCCGACCGGCGGCAGGGCGAGGGTCAGGGGCGGGCGGCGAACGCGGTGGCGGTGCCACGGGCGGTGAGGCTGACCCGGCTGCCCACGACGGTGCCCATCGTGCCGTGCTGCCTTACGTGCACCAGCGTCCCGGGGCTCTGCGTTCCGGGGCTCTGGGGGAAACCGGGCGCCGGGGCGCCCACGCAGAACAGGCGCACCGCCAGCTGCACCTCGGGCCCGTAGAAATCGACCGCTTCGACCTGGCCGGTACAGGAGGCGGCGGCATCCGCCCCTCCGGACTCGCAGTGCTCGACCATGATCTGCTCCGGGCGCAGCATGATGCAGGCGTCGCCGCGCAGGCTGGTGGGGGCGACCGCGACTGTGCCCAGCGCGCAGGCGGCGAAACCGTCCGAGATGGTGGCCGGCAGCACGACCGCGTCGCCGAGGAACCGGGCCGTGAACAGGTCGACGGGGCGCCAGTAGACCTCGCGTGGCGGCCCGACCTGGCAGAGGTTGCCGTCGCGGAGCACCGCGAGCTGGTGGGCGAAGCTCATCGCCTCCGCCTGGTCGTGGGTGACGAGCACCGTGGTGATGCCGACGCGCTCCAGCGTTTCGGCGACGATGTCGCGGGTTGCCGCCCGCAGTCCGGCATCGAGGGAGGAGAACGGTTCGTCGAGGAGCATCACCCGCGGCTGGCGGGCGAGGGCCCGCGCCAGGGCCACGCGCTGCTGCTGGCCGCCGGACAGTTCGTCGGGGCGGCGGGCGGCGAAGTCGGGCCTCAGCGACACCATCTCGAGCAGCTCGCTCACGGCACGGGCGCGTTGCTTGCGGGTGCCGCCGCGGAGCGCCGGGCCGAGGCCGAACGCGATGTTCTGGCCCACGGTGAGGTGCGGGAACAGGGCGCCGTCCTGCGCGACGAAGCCGATCCCGCGCCGATGCGCGGCCACGGCCGCGCCCGGGCCGGCCACAGTGCGACCGAGCACGCTGATGGTGCCCGAGTCGGGCAGCTCGAAGCCGCTGATCAGGCGCAGCAGGGTGGTCTTGCCCGACCCGGACGAGCCGACCACGACCGTGCGGCTACCCTCCGGCACCGAGAGGGCGATGTCCTCGAGGATACGGCTGCTGCCGAAGCTCTTGTTGACCCCGGACAGTTCGACGGCGGCGGTCATGACACGCTCGTCAGCCGGGAGCGGGCGAACAGCAGGTAGGTGACCGGCAGGCTCAGCACGATCATCAGCAGGGCGTAGGGCGCGGCGCCGACGTAATTGATGTCGTTCACCTTCGACCAGAACTGGATCGCGAGGGTGCGGGTGCCGCTCGGGGCCAGCAGCAGCGTAGCGGTCAGCTCGGTGACGATGCCGAGGAACACGAGCGCCCCCGCGGCCAGGGCCGAGGGCGCGAAGAAGCGGGTGGTGACACTCAGGAACGCGGCGAACGGATGCTTGCCGAGCGACCGGGCCGCCTCCTCCAGTCCGACCGGAACCTGTGCGAGCCCGGCCCGGAGGTTCACCAGCGCGCGCGGCAGGAACATCAGCAAGTACGTCACGATCACCAGCACGGTGGTCTGGTAGAGCGGCTGCACGAAACGGATGCTGATGGTCACCAACGCGAGGGCCGTGACGATCCCAGGGAGGGAACTGGTGAGGTAGTTGACCGATTCGAGGCCGCGGGACAGCCGGCTCGGGTAGCGCACCGCGAGGAACGCGATCGGGAACGCGAGTACACAGGTGACCGCGGCGCCGACGAGGCCGTAGCCCACGGTCTGCAGCAGGGCCTGGACCAGCACGGCATCGGTCCACACGATTGCGCCGCCCTGGTAGAGCCAGCGGATGACGCTCCAGAACGGGACTCCGATCGCGAGTGCGAACAGCCCACCGAGGAACAGGTAGCCGACCGGCGTGAAGGCGCGGAGGGAGCGCCGCGGCGTGACCCGGGCCACACCCGAGCCGATGCGGGCGTACCGGGAGCGTCCGCGGGCACCGGACTCCCCGATCAACAGGAACAGGCACAGCAGCACGAGAACGCCGGCGAGGGCGTTGGCCGCGGGGCCGTTGAACGTGGACCGGTACTGCTCCACGATGGCGGTGGTGAAGGTGTCAAAGCGGATCATCGCGAACGCGCCGTATTCGGAGAGCAGGTGCAGCCCTACCAGCAGGGCGCCGCCGAGGATCGGCAGCCGCAACTGGGGCAGGATGACGCGGAAGAAGACGCCCCAGGCACCGCTGCCGAGCGACTCTGCTGCCTCTTCGACCGTGGGGTCCAGCCGACGGAGCGCGGCGACGCAGGGCAGGTAGACCAACGGGAAGTACGACAGGGTGGCGATCAGAACCCCGGACCAGAGCCCGTTCAAGGAGGGTACGGCGCTTACCCAGCCGTAGCTGTTGACGAAGGCCGGCACCGCGAGCGGCGTCGCCAGGAGCACGGCGAACACCCGGTGGCCGCGCAGGGAGGTGCGGCCGACCAGCCAGGCGGCGGCCACCCCGATCGCCGCGGTCAGCGGCACCGTGATCACGACCAGCCCGATCGTGTTCAGGAGCAGTTCGCCGACCCGCGGCCGGAACACGAGCGCCGAGAGGGTCGGCCAACCGGTCAGGATACCGGTGACGATGACGTAGCCCAGCGGCAGCAGCCCGAGCACGGACACGGTGACGGCGGCCGCCACGATGAATGGTGAGGGTCGTTTGCCGACCCGGCCGGCGGCATCCGTGCGCCCCGCAAGCCCCGTTGCACCGGTTTCGGCGACGGCTCCGCGACCGGTGTCCGACGGGTCGGGCGCCGGTTTCGCGGTCGGGGGGGCTGCAGGTATCACCAGTTTCAGCCTAGAGGAAACCGGCCTCGGTCATCAGATCGGTGACCTTGGTGCTGTTGAGTTTGGACGGGTCGATGACGGGGGCGTCGAGTTCGCCAAGCGGCACCATCGCGGGGTTCGCGTCGACCGCGTCGGAAACGGGGTACTCGAACGAGGTGCCGGTCTTCAGGATTTCCTGGCCGGCCTTGCCGGTGATGAAAGCGAGGAACGCCTGAGCGGCCACGGGGTTCGCGCTGGTCTCGAGCACTCCGCCGCCGGAGACGCTGACGAACGCACCGGGATCCTGGTTCTTGAAGTAGTGCATCTGGGTGCTGGAGCTGTTCTCGCCCGTACCGGCCTGGTCTGCGAACCAGTAGTAGTGGTAGATCACGCCGCCGGGGATCTCACCCGCGTTGACGGCCTTCATCACGGTGCTGTTGCCTTTATAGACGACCGCGTTCTCCTTCATGGCCGCGAGCCAGTCACTCGTTGCGGCTTCGCCCTTGAGCTCGAGGAGCGCACTGACGATGGCTTGGAAGTCGGCGCCGGAGGGCGACGCGGCCCAGCGGCCGGCCCAGGCCGGGTCGGCGAGGTCGAGCAGCGAGGCCGGCAGTTCGCCCGCGCTGATCATGCTCGGGTTGTAGGCGAACACGGTCGAGCGGGCGGCAATGCCGGTCCAGGTGCCGGTGGACGGCTGGAACTGCTTGGGAACTTGGGCCAGCGTGGCGTCGTCGACCGGGGCGAACAGGCCGGCCTTGTCGACGAGGCTGATCGCGGGCGAGTTCTCGGTGAGGAACACGTCGGCCTTCGACGCGGCGCCTTCCTGCACGAGCTGGTTGCCGAGTTCCGAGTCGTCGCCGTTGCGGAGCGTGACGGTGACGCCGGTCTCCGCGGTGAATTCGTCGGCCCAGGCCTGGGTCAGTTCCTCGTGCTGGGCGTTGTAGACCGTGATCGAACCCGACGGGGTGGACGCGTCGGTAGCACCAGGACTGGATTCCTCAGGTGCGCTGCACCCGGTCACCCCGAGCAGGGCCACCGTTCCGATAGCGGTAAGCAGTGCCCAGCGGCGTGTCAAGATCATCGTGTTGCGTCCCTACTGTCGTGCGGGCATGACCCGCAGTGCTTTTAGGTAAGCCTACCCTAAAGAAATTGGCGTCGTCGGGGCCGCAGGGGAATACACAGGCTCGGCCCCGGTCAGCGGGGCGGCATCCGGATGGCACCGTCGAGCCGGATGGTGTCGCCGTTAAGCATCGGGTTCTCGACGATGTGCCGCACGAGCGCGGCGAACGCGGCCGGGTTGCCGAGCCGGGAAGGGTGTGGAACCTGCGCCGCGAGGGACTCGCGCACGTTCTCGGGGAGCCCCTGAAGCAGCGGGGTGTCGAAGATGCCGGGCGCGATCGCCACCACCCGGATCAACGATCGGGCGAATTCGCGGGCGAGCGGCAGGGTCATCGCGGCGACGCCGCCCTTCGAGGCGGCATAGGCCGCCTGACCGATCTGCCCGTCGAAGGCTGCGACGGATGCCGTGTTCACGATCACACCGCGCTCCGGGACGGTGCCGGCCGTCTGGTCGATCGTGCCGGGGGTGCCGTCCGTGCCGTTCGTCCCGGGGGCTCCGTCCGTGCCGCCGATCGGGCTGGTAGCCTGCATGGCGGCCGCGGCCAGCCGGATCACGTTATACGTGCCGACGAGGTTGATGCGAATGACCCGGTCGAAGTCGTCCAGCGGCAGCGGGGCCCCGGTGCGGTCGACGGTGCGCTGGCCGGGGGCGATGCCGGCACAGTTGACCACGATGCGCAGCGGGGCGATCGCGGCGGCGGCGTCGACGGCGGCCTGCACGTCCTCGGTGCGGGTGACGTCACCCGGCACGAAACACGCCCGGCCGCCGATCACGACCGCCGCCTGCTCCCCACTGGTGCCGGGCAGGTCGAGCAGCACGACCGCTGCCCCAGCGTGGGCCAGGGCGGTGGCGGTGGCCAGCCCGAGGCCGGAGGCGGCTCCGGTGACGAGGGCGGAGCATCCGTCGACGCGCATCTCAGAGCCGTTCGATGATGGTGGCGTTGGCCATGCCGCCGCCCTCGCACATGGTCTGCAGGCCCCAGCGGCCGCCGGTCAGTTCGAGGTGGTTGAGCAGGGTGCCGAGGAGCCGGGTGCCCGAGGAGCCGAGCGCGTGGCCGAGCGCGATGGCCCCGCCGCGCGGATTGAGCAGGGCCGGGTCGGCGCCGAGTTCGCGCAGCCAGACCAGCGGCACGGTGGCGAACGCCTCGTTGACCTCGTAGGCGTCGAGGTCGTCGATGCTGAGACCGGAGCGCTCCAGGATGCGCCGGGTCGCCGGGATCACGCCCGTGAGCATCAAGAGCGGGTCGCTTCCGGTCACCGCGAAGCTGTGGAACCGGGCGCGCGGGTTGAGGCCGAGCTGGGCGGCGCGTTTAGCGCTCATGATCAGAGCCGCGGAGGCGCCGTCGGTGAGCGGCGACGAGTTGCCGGCGGTGATGTGCCAGTCGAGTTTTGGGAAGCGGGCGGCGAGGGCGTCGGTGCGGAACGCCGGCGGCAGGGCGGCCAGGGAATCGAGGGTGGTGCCGGGGCGGATGGTCTCGTCGGCGGCCACGACCCGGCCGTCCCGCAGAGTCGTCGGCCGCAGTTCGCCGTCGAAATCGCCGCGTTCGGCGGCGGCCGCGGCGAGGCGGTGCGAGCGGGCGGCGAAGGCATCCAGTTCGCCGCGGCCCAGTTTCCACTTCTGGTTCATCAGCTCGGCCGAGACGCCCTGGTTGACGAGCCCGTCAGGGTAGCGGTCGCGCATCAGCGTGCCGTGCGGATTCGGGATCTGTACACGCTGCTGGTTCTGCGGGCTCTGCCCGCCTTGCTGGTTCTGCGGGCTCTGGGCCGTGCCGAGCGACGAGCCCAGCGGCACGCGGCTCATCGATTCGACGCCGCAGGCGATGACGATGTCGTAGCTGCCGGCCATCACGCCCTGCGCGGCGAACGTGGCCGCCTGCTGGCTGGATCCGCACTGCCGGTCGATGGTCGCGCCGGGCACCGAGTCGGGAAAACCCGCGCTGAGCAGGGCGGTGCGGGTCACGTTGTAGCCCTGCTCGCCGACCTGGCTGACGCAGCCGCCGATCACGTCGTCGACGAGCGCGGGATCGAGCCCGTTGCGGGTGACCAGTTCGCTCAGCACCCCGGCCAGCAGGTCCGCGGGGTGCACGCCCGAGAGGGCGCCGCCCGGTTTGCCTCGACCCGACGCGGTGCGCACGACATCGACAATGACAGCCTCGTTGCTCATGACCTCAGCCTAGGCTTCTGGTGCCACCGCGGCGCGGAGCGGGGAGCGCGTGTGGGCTGCAGGCTGCAGGCTGCGGGCTGCGCGTGTGATTCGGGCTGCGCATGGGGTACTGGCTGCGCATGGGGTACGGGCTGCGCGTGGGGCTAACTCAGGAGATCCGGTGGGGAAGCCGTCGTCCGGCGGGTTCCGCCGCACTGGTCCGGGGGCTAACAGAACGCGGCCGACGTATCTCCTGAGTTGGCCACAAACGCGGCAGGACAGGGACGTGCGGGTGTGGCGTGCGGGTGTGGCGTGCGGCGGTGAGCCGTGCAGGTGCGGGTGTGACGTACGGATGTGGCGTGCGGGTGTGGCGAGCGGGTGTGGCGTGCGGCGGTGAGCCGTGCAGGTTCGGGTGTGGCAGGCGGGGCGTCAGCCCGAGAGCGCCCACATCGCGACGGCGCTGGCGGCGGCCACGTTGAGGGAGTCGATGCCGTGCTTCATCGGGATCTGCACCACGGTGTCGGAGGCCGCCAATGCGTCCGGGGTGAGCCCCTCACCCTCCGCGCCGAGCAGCAGCGCCAGCCGCTCGTGCTCGTGCCCGGGGAAGTCGCGCAGGCTCACGGCATCCGTTGTCAGGGCGAGCGCGGCGAGGTGGAAACCGTGCCGAGTGAGCAGCGCGCGGGTACTCGGCCAGTCGCCGACGCGGGTCCAGGGCACCTGCAGCACGGTGCCCATCGAGACGCGGATGGCGCGACGGTAGAAGGGGTCGGAGCAGCGCGGTGTGACCAGGATCGCGTCGGCGCCGATGGCCCCGGCGGAGCGGAAGATCGCGCCAACGTTCGTGGGGTCGGACACATTCTCGAGGATCACGATGCGGCGGGCACCGGCGAGTAGCGACTCCGGGTCGGGCAGCTCGGGCCGGTGCATCGAGGCGATAACGCCGCGGTGCAGCACGTAGCCGGTGAGCTCGGCGAGAAGCGCCCCCGGGCCGACGAAGACCGGCACGTCCTCGCCGACGAGGGCGCCGGCCTCCGGGGCGGTGTTGCCGAGTGTGAGCACCGACCGCGGCCGGTGTCCGGCGCGCAGGGCCCGCTCGAGAACCAATGCCGATTCGGCTATATACAGGCCGTGTTCGGTGCCGCGCGCCTTTTTCAGTGCCACATCGGTGAGATGGGCGTAGTCCACAAGCCGCGGATCGCTGAGGTCGCTGATCTCGATGACGGGCATCCGATCAGTCTAATCGCGGGGCGGGGGCGGGTGGCGGGATGCGGGGCGCCTCGGGGCTAACTCAGGAGATCCGGGCGGCGGACGGCAGCCGGCACCCGGACCAGTGCGGCGATCCCACGGATGCCGCGGCGCATCTCCGGAGTTAACCGCACCCTTCATCCGCCCGTCGGGCACGGACAGCCTGGGTGCCCCGGCGCCCGAGTGGCCCCGCCGGTAGCGGATTCACGGCCCCCGGAGCACAGGCAACGGCTTCGGCCGGGCTACGATTTGCAGGAGTTATGTACCGGTAAGGGTTGCGCCCTGGGGCTAACTCAGGAGATCCGGGCGGCGGACGGCAGCCGGCACCCGGACCAGTGCGGCGATCCAACGGATGCGGCGCCGCATCTCCTGAGTTAGCCGCACCGCTCGACGTGTCGGCACGGTCCCGTGTGACCGGTCCTAGGTGATCNCCGCTCGACGTGTCGGCACGGTCCCGTGTGACCGGTCCTAGGTGATCGGTCCTGGCGGCACTGTGCTGTCGGCCGGGTCGTGTGATGGTGAGATCATGGCTGCGGATTCCTCCCGGTCAGGGGGTGCCCGGCATCCGTCAGCAACCGGTCAGCGACAGGAACATCCCCGCGGCCATCAACGTCATCGCCAGCGCCATACTCAGGTGCTGGGCCGACTCCAGTCGGAGCGTGGCCGGCTCGACCCCCGACCCGGTCGGGCGGCGCGCCGACCGCACGGCGCTGGCCGCGGGGGCAACGGATGCCGCAGCCAGCAGCACCACAAGCCAGGCCGGCAGCGTTCCGCCGTCGGTGATCGCCGGCGCGTGCCCGGCATGGGCGCCGTTTCCCACAGCGGTCCCGGCGGCAACGGGCGCAGCGGCAACGGGCGCAGCGGCAGCGGTGGCACTAGCCGTGGCACTGGTTCCGGCGCCAGCGCCGGCCACCGCGACCGAGCCAACCGAGCCGACCACCGCGACCGAGCCGACCGAAGCCGCCGTAGCCTCAGTCGACGCCGCCGGCAGCATCGCGACCCACATTACGGACATCAGTAGCAGCGATACGGCGTGATGCGCGGCGGGCATGCGGTGCCGCCGGTCAAGTAGGGACAGCAGCGCCGCCCCGCCCAGGAGCCCCGCCCAGGCCAAGGAGCCGAGCAGCTTCATGCCCGGCAGCACCATGTCGGCGCACGAGACGGTCATGACGACCATGGTGGGAGCCGCGACCAGGCCGCGGCCCGGCATCCGGAGCCCGGTGAGCGCGCACGCCGCTCCCAGGCCGGACGCCGCGACGGCGGCGACCAGGCACACGGACACCCAGATCGCGGTCATTTCGGCTCACGATAGGCCGGTCTCCCCCGTGGGTCTTGCCTGTCAGCGCACGGATGCGCGGCGGCAGCACGGATGCGCGCAGCGAGGCGACAGCGCTCCGTGTGGCTAACTCAGGAGATTCACCGCGGCGAAACCACCATCCCGCACCTGTGGCGCACGGGTCCGCACTGGCCCGTGCCGAATCGGCCGCCCCGATCCCGGAACTCCTGAGTTAGCCTCCGCGAACCCGGCATGACTTCTGCACGCTGGTGGGGGCGCCGGCCCGGGCCGCCGAAAGACCCGGACGGGGGCGCGATGCGGCCCCCCACAATTTGCAGGAGATATGCACGAGGAGGATTCGGACCCGAGGACCGGGAACCCTCGCGCGCGGGCGCTCCGTCACGGTGGTGTGGCCAACTCAGGAGACGCGCCGCACCACCCCCTCGCTCCCCGCACTGGTCCGGGCGACGGATGCCGCGCGGCACCCGAGTCTCCTGAGTTGGCCACACACACGCACACACGCACACACGCACACACACTCCGAGTGCATAGCTCCTGGGGCGACCGCGGGCCCTGAACCACGAATGCGAGAATGGCACCGTGTCGACGTCAATGAGCGGGGTAACGGGATGAGCGAGCAGAGCACGCCCAGCGGGCCCAGTGCCAACGGCCCGAACGGTGCGCCGCATTCGCAGACCCTGTCGCGCGGCATCCGCGTGCTCGAGATTCTCGCCGACGCCGACGAGGCCCTGACCATTGCCGACGTGGCCGCCGCCCTCGGCGTGCACCGCTCGATCGCCTACCGAATATTACGCACGTTGGAGGACCATGGGGTCGTGATCCGAGACGCCGCGGGCGCCGTACGCCTCGGCCCACGGATGGCCGCGCTCGCCCGCGGCGTCTCCCGCGGTCTGCAGGCCGCGGCGCTGCCCGAGCTGACGAGCGTCGCGAACGAGTTGGGGATGACAGCCTTCGTGACCGTGCTGGACCGGGCGGAGGTCGTCACTCTGGTCAGCGTGGAACCGCGGCAGGCGCACGCCACGGTCGCGCAGCGCCCCGGCACGCGGCATCCGCTCGGCCGGGGTGCACCCGGGATCGCCATCCAGTCCCTGCTCACGGCGACCCAGTGGGTGAACCTCGGCGAGGGAGCCCGCCGAGGCGAGGCCGCCGACGTGCGCGCACGCGGCTTCGCCACCAGTCATGACGAGGTCATTCCGGGGCTGGCCTCCGTGGCGGTGCCGCTGGTCGTGCCCGGCGAGGCACCGGCGGCTCTGGCGGTCGTCTACCTCGGCACCGGGCAGAGTGACGCCGCGATCGGCGCGCGTCTTGTGACGGCCGCGGCCGTAATTGCAGCCGACCTGCGCTAATTGCCGCCACACCGGGCCAGACGCGGGCGCCGCCGACCGGGCGCCGGCAGCCGGGCGGGCGCCGCCGACCGGG